>CAMNLO010000316.1 GCA_946543095.1 uncultured bacterium | reverse complement strand
TACGAGGACGCCCTGGGGACCTACCTGGTGAAGCTGACCGCCCAGAGCATCACCCACGACCAGAACCGGGACGCTTCCCTTTATCTCCATACCCTGTCCGATTTCGAACGGATCTCCGACCACGCCCTGAACCTGGCGGAGAACGCCAAGGAGCTGCATGATAAGAACCTGCTGTTCTCCGACAAGGCAGAGGAGGAGCTGAGCCTCATCAGCAAGGCAGTGGTCCAGGTGCTGTTTCTGGCAGTGGACGCCTTTATCGAAAACGATTTGGAGCGTGCAAAGCAGGTGGAGCCTTTAGAGGAATGGATCGATGACCTCAGCGATATGATGAAGTTAAACCATGTGAACCGCCTGCAACGGGAAGAGTGCAGCATCATCCAGGGCTTTATCTTCAACGATATCCTGACGAATCTGGAGCGGATCTCCGATCACTGCTCCAATATCGCCGTGGCCATGATCGAGCTTTCCGAAGAGATCTTCGCCACCCATGAATATCTGCATGATGTGAAGACCAGAAGAGGCGAGGAATTCAACCGCTATTACGAGGAATACAAAAAGGAGTTCCCGCTGCCGTAGTGATTCCTTACGTGGTCCGCGGGATAAAAAAGCCGGTGCTTTTGCACCGGCTTTTTTTATTCTTCGGGTGTTCTTTTCTTTTGTGTCAGGCTTACGATACGCCCTGGACCGTGGGGTCAGTGGCCTGCTGCTCCCTGGTCTGCTCAGCCTGCTGCTCCAGCTGAGCCTGGGCCTGCTCCGCAGCCTGGTTTGTCTGGTTCGCCGCCGCTGCCACCTCGGGAGCGTTCTCCGCGAAGATCCTGGCGGCATTCTGCCTGCCCATGGCCATCTGCATATCCAGCACTCCGCCGAAATCAGGAGTCTGGCCCGGTCTTACCGGATTCGCATTCTGGTCCTCTCTCTGGCCGGCAATCCCAGAGAAATCTACTCCGGCGTTCTGCGTCCCGTCCTCGGGAAGCGCTTCGATCTTATTTAAGCTGTTCCTGTCGGGACGGTTTGTATTATAAACGCCGTATTGCTGGAAATTCTGAAAACCCAGTGCGCCGATTCCGCCCACTGCCATACTGATCACCTCTCTTCCTCATATAAGCTGGTTAGAGTTACCTAAATAATAATCCATTCTGTCGGGAAACGCAACAGTTTATTTCCTACATAGGCATGATCCGTGCTTCGATATAGTTCAGGATCTCATCCCTTCCCTGTTTGGAGATGGCCGAAAAGGTAAAGAAAATGTCTTCCGCCTTCATGTTCAGCTTATTCCGGATGGCTGCAGTCTGCCGGATGGTCTCGTTCTTTTTCAGTTTGTCGGATTTTGTGGCGATGACGACGGGCAGAAAACCCTTCTCCAGGATCCAGTCATGCATTTTCAGATCATCCTTTGTGGGCTCGATCCTGATATCCACCAGCTGGAAGATAAACCTAAGCTGCCGGGATTGTTTCAGATACCGCTCCACCATCCTGCCCCAGGCTGCCCGCTCTGCTTCCGGAGCCTTCGCATAGCCGTAGCCGGGCAGATCCACGAAATAGCAGGCATTGTTGATCTTATAGTAGTTGATGGTCTGGGTCTTTCCCGGCCTGCTGGAGGTACGGGCCAGACTCTTGCGGTTCATCAGGGAATTGATCAAAGAGGACTTCCCCACATTACTGCGTCCCGCAAAGGCGATCTCCGGCAGTGCGTTCTGCGGAAGGGCGCTGGTGGGCCCGATAACCGTCTCCAGCAAAGCCTCCTTAACGAGCACTGCTTCTGCCCTTCACCAGCGCATGCTCCAGCACTTCCTTCATATCCGTGACATAGGAGATCTCCATTCCCTCCTTGATCTCGGGGCTGATCTCCGCCACATCTCCGGTGTTCTCCAAAGGCACCAGCACCTGCTTAATCCCCACAGTCTTCGCAGCCAGAAGCTTTTCCTTTAAGCCGCCGATGGGCAGCACCCGGCCTCTTAGTGTCACCTCTCCTGTCATGGCAATATCTGCCCTTACAGGAGTCTTTGTGACGGCGGAGATGAAGGCCGTGGTCATGGTGATCCCTGCGGAGGGGCCGTCCTTCTGCACGGCGCCTTCGGGAATGTGTACATGAAAATCATTCTTTTTAAAGGTGGCGTCCGACACATGGAAGCGTCCGGCCACAGAGCGGGTGTAGTTCATGGCGATCTGGGCGGATTCCTTCATCACATCCCCCAGCTGGCCCGTGAGCTCAAGCTTTCCGGAGCCCGGCACCACATTGACCTCCACCTCCAGGGTCACGCCTCCTACCGCAGTCCAGGCAAGGCCTCTTACAATCCCCACCAGAGGCTTCTTATTGCGCTTCTCCGGCAGATACTTCTCCTTCCCCAGATAGGTCTCCAGATTGGATTTGGTGATATGATGCTTCTTTTCCCCTTCCTTGACGCTCTTCCAGGCGGCTTTTCTGCAGACGGCACCGATCTTTCTCTGAAGCTCCCTGACGCCGCTTTCCTTTGTGTAGCTTTGTATGATCTGTTTTAAGGCCGCATCCGCAAAGGAGAGCTCGGAGCCGGACAGGCCGTTCTCCTTCAGCTCCTTCGGCACCAGATAGTTCTTTGCGATATGAAATTTCTCGTTGGCGGTGTAGGAGCTCACCTCAATAATCTCCATCCTGTCCAAAAGAGGTCTGGGAATGGTGTCCGTGGTGTTGGCCGTGGCAATGAACAGCACTCTGGAAAGATCCACGGGGATCTCCACATAGTGGTCGTTGAAGTTCATGTTCTGCTCGCTGTCCAGCACCTCCAGAAGGGCAGAGGCGGGATCCCCCTTATAGTCGCTGCCCACCTTGTCGATCTCGTCCAGAAGCATGACGGGATTGGAGACCTTTGCCTGCTTTAACGCATGGATCAGCCGGCCCGGCATAGCGCCGATATAGGTCTTTCTGTGGCCTCTGATCTCCGCCTCGTCCCTGACACCCCCCAG
>CAMNLO010000315.1 GCA_946543095.1 uncultured bacterium | reverse complement strand
GGGATGTTTCCGGTCGGCGGGCAGGACCGCTCCGGCAGGGAACGCGGAGGGCTGTTCGAGGCCGAGCGGTATGGTTGACATAATTTCGTACGCGGGCGAGTACTCCGCGCCTTCGGGGATACTCCCGTCCTCCAAAACACCCGAGCCCCTCTGCGCTGCCGCGTTCGGCATACGTGCCTCCTCCTCCAGCCCCAGGACTCTCTGCGCCGCAGCCGCCATTTTCAGCTCCGACACCGTGGTCTTGGTGTAGAGTCTCGCCAGATTACTGTGGGGATACACAAAAGAGGTCCTCTCCTCAAGAGCCCTCAGCTGCCGCTCCTCCTTCCCGTCGGCCGGCCCCGGAGGATCCTGAAGCCGCTGCCGTTTGGACCGCCACTGCTCCTGTTCCTCCACGGAAAGCTTTTCGATCTCCTCCTCTGCCAGAGTGCGGATCACAAATTCCGGAGACCTCCCGGGAAAAAGCTCCTTTTCCCTTCCGGCGATCCCCGCCTCCTTCAGCAGATCCTTCATGGCAGGGTGGCGCACCAGTGCCCGGAGGATCCAGTCCAGATATCCACCCGCCTTCAGGATATCCGGACCCGGAAGCCTCGGATCGTCGGAATACAGGGTAGGGGCGCAGCCTGCAAGAGTCTTTCCCATATCCCTGACGGAGGCCGTCAGGATCAGCTTTTCCCTTGCTCTGGTCATGCCCACGTACAGGACCCTCAGCTCCTCTCCCAGAGCGTCCCTGGAAATCTTCATGGCAATGGTGCGCCTCTTCAGGGAACGGGTCCTCACCCTGGTGTCCGCATCCACATGATCCATCCCGATGCCCAGATCCATATGGGACACCAGCCTGGCATTCTCATCCATCCGGTTGAACTGCTTATCCAGTCTGGAAAGAAAGCAGATGGGAAACTCCAGCCCCTTGGAATTGTGAATGCTCATGATCCGCACCACATCGGCGTTCTCGGAGACTCCCATGGCCTCCCCGTAGTCCACCTCATATTTCTGCAGCTTATCCATATAGCGGACAAAACGGTGGAGGCCGGTCATTCCCGTCTTTTCGAAGGCAGCGGCTCTGGACAGGAACATCTCCACATTGGCTGCCCTCCGGTCTCCCGCGGGCATGGCCGTGACCTCGCTTAAGTATCCCTCTTCATAGATCAGCCTGCGGATCAGCGCACGGATGGGCAGACATGCGGCCATCTGACGGTAGCGGCCGATCCAGGAAAGGAAGCGCTCCGTCTTCTCTCCCAGCTCACCTTCCTTCGGGATGCTCTGAAGATCCCCGTAAAGAGAGGCCGTGCCGCTCTCTTCCGAAGCTTCCCTCTCCTTCCTGCCAGAAATACGGATCCTGGCGATCTCTTCATCCGAAAAGCCACCGAAGCCGGAGCGCATCAGGCCAAAGAGGGGAATATCCTCCAGGGGATTGTGAAAAACCCTGAGGGCGTGGAGCAGCGTCTGGATCTCTGCTGCGGAGAAATAGCCTGTCCGTGAGGTCACATAGGCGGGGATCCCCATGTCCTGAAGAGCCCTCTGCCACTGCTCCCCCGTGCCCTTTAAGGATCTGAGGAGGATGGCCACATCTCCGTAGCGGGCGGGGCGCATGGCGTCCAGCTCCTTATCGTAAACGGGCATCACCCCCACCAGCTCCCGGATCCTCCCCGCGATCATCCGGATCTCCGGATCCGCATCATAAGCTGAAGAGGGAGCGTCGTTCTCCTCCCCGGGAAAAGCGTCTTGCCCTTCCCCGTCGTTTTCCTCCCCCTTCTCCCCGTCCTCGGAAAGACTGCTGTTGACGCAGAGCAGAAGCTCCGGACGGCAGTCCCCTCCCGGGGGATAGGGAAACCCCTCCTTCAGGGAAGCCCGTTCATCATAGTCCACTCCTCCCACTTCACGCCGCATCAGCTGGGAGAATACGAAGTTTACGGCCTCCAGCACCTCCCTCCTGCTTCTGAAATTCCTGTCCAGGTCGATGCGCCTGAAGGGGCCCTCCCCCTCCCTGTAGGCCTTCATCTTGTCCATGATCAGCTCGGGACGGGCCTGGCGGAAACGGTAGATGCTCTGCTTCACATCCCCCACCAGAAACCGGTTGGGGATCCCCCCCTTTTCCCTGGAGATGGCCGTCAGGATGCTCTCCTGTATCAGATTGCTGTCCTGATACTCGTCAATGAAGATCTCTTCAAAATAGTCCCTGTAGGACAGGGCGATGGAGGTGGGCTCCCCGTTTTCCACAAGAAGCCTGTAGGCCAGATGCTCCATGTCGGAAAAATCGATGATCCCCTGCTCCTGCTTTTTCTCCCACAGGCGTGCCCTGCAGGACAGGGTGAGCTCCACAAGGATCCGCAGCTGCTCACGGATCAGCTCCTCCCTTTTTTCCGCATCCTCCATGGACTCCGAAAGGAGACCGGCTTTCAGCTTTGAAAGCCTGTCCTTTACCTCATTCCGCAGCGCCTTCGCAAGCTCCCGGATCCCCCCGTCCACGGAATCGTCCTTTTTCGCCGGAAGTCTTGCAAATTCCAGGGAAAGCACCCCCTCCCGGATCCCGTCAAAATCCGTCCGGGCAAGGATCTTCAGAAGGCCGTCCAGCTCCCGTTCCAGACAGTCGCCATAAAAATAGGGGCCTGCGGGCTGCTTTGCAAGACGGAGGGCCTCCCTGAGATATCCGGCGCAGCCCTCCAGGGCCTCCCTCAGCTCAGTCATCAGAAAGCCCTTCCATTCCTCCCTGTCCTCTCCGAAGCTTGTCTGCAGCCACTTTTCCGGCTCCGGAGAGGAGTCCGCAAAATCGGAGAGCTTCAAGATCTGCCCGGAAAGCCGGTCCGCCGCCACAGTGCTGCCGAAGGTGTCCGCAAGGGCAAGAAAGCCCGGATCCGCCGCGGCAAAATACTCCTCCAGCACCTCCTCCAGCACATCCCTGCGCAATAAGGACAGCTCTGCCTCATCCGCCACGCGAAAGGCCGGATT
>CAMNLO010000314.1 GCA_946543095.1 uncultured bacterium | reverse complement strand
GAATGGTTGGAGCATGGCGGGAGTGAAACGGAGCCATGCGTAGCTTTTTCCATACCCGCATTTGTACCGCAAGCGGCACAAATTGCACTGATCCCGTCGGAGAATCCGCATGCGCGAATTCTCTAAGGCAAACCGCTCTGCGGTTTGGTATGGGCTGCCGCATACGCGGCATGTGAGGAAGCCCGGAAAAGCCGGGTAAATAACACGCCGAAGATCCCGCAGGCTTTCCGGAAGGCCTGCGGGATATTTTTATAACGCCGAGAGGAATGATCGCGGCTGCGGAGAAACCATTGGAATGTTCTGCATAATATGCTAAAATGTTATGGATTATAACGAATTCGCAAAAGCAGAAGGAGAGCAGAAAAGTGATCCTTTCACCATCCATCCTGTCCGCCGATTTCGCGGCCCTGGGCAGGGAGATCAAAATCGTTGAAGACGCAGGCGCTCAGTGGCTCCATGTGGATGTGATGGACGGGGTCTTTGTGCCCCAGATCACCATCGGCGAGCCGGTGCTGAAGTCCATCCGGAAGATCACGGGACTGTTTCTGGACGTGCATATCATGATCACGCATCCGGAGCGCCATATCGAAGCCTTTGCAAAGGCAGGCGCCGACAGCATCACCTTTCATCTGGAGGCGGCTGAGGACCCGGAGGAGGTCATCCGCCTGATCCACGAAAACGGCATCAAAGCCGGGATCTCCATTAAGCCGGGGACTCCCGTGGAGGCCTTAAAGCCGCTTCTTCTGGAGCAGAAGGCCCCGGTGGAGCTGATCCTCTTAATGAGCGTGGAGCCGGGCTTCGGGGGACAGAAATTCATGGAAGGCTCCTTTGAAAAGCTGAAGGGATTAAAGAGCCTTGCCATTGAGATGCCAAAGCCCCCGCTCATCGAGGTGGACGGCGGTGTAAACAGAGACAACGCATCACGCCTCATGGAGCTGGGGGCTGACGCCTTAGTGGCGGGAAGCGCCGTATTCGGCACAAAGGATGCAGACAGAGAGAAAGCCATTGCGGAGAACGCAGGTTTTTTCCTTGGTTTATAGAAGATCACCAAAGGAGACAAGCAGCAAATGACCAACAAAGGAAAGTATTACATCACCACAGCCATCGCCTACGCTTCTGGGAAGCCCCATATCGGGAACACCTACGAGGCCATCATGGCGGATGCCATCGCCTCTTTCAAGAGGCATGACGGCTATGACGTTTTTCTGATGACGGGAACGGACGAGCACGGCCAGAAGATCGAGCTGAAGGCACAGGAAGCCGGCAAGACCCCCAAGGAATTCGTGGACGAGACCGCCGGAGAGATCAAAAGGATCTGGGATCTGGTAGGGACCCGTTACGATAAATTCATGCGCACCACCGACGAGGACCATGTGGAGCAGGTGCAGAAGATCTTCAAGCGCTTTTACGATCAGGGGGATATCTACAAAGGAGCATATGAAGGCCTCTACTGCACTCCCTGCGAGAGCTTCTGGACCGAGAGCCAGCTGGTGGACGGGAAATGCCCGGACTGCGGCAGGGAGGTGAAGCCTGCCAGGGAAGAGGCCTATTTCTTCAAAATGAGCAAATACGCGGATCGGCTCATCAAGCATATCGAGGAGCATCCGGAGTTCATTCAGCCCGTTTCCCGCAAGAACGAGATGATGAACAATTTCTTAAAGCCCGGCCTCCAGGATCTGTGTGTCTCCAGGACCTCCTTTACCTGGGGCATCCCCGTGACCTTTGATGAGAAGCATGTGGTGTATGTGTGGCTGGACGCCCTTTCCAACTACATTACCGGCATCGGCTATGACTCCGACGGCAATAGCAGTGAGCGCTACAAAAAACTGTGGCCCGCGGACCTGCACCTCATCGGCAAGGACATCATCCGTTTCCACACCATCTACTGGCCCATTTTCCTGATGGCAATGGGAGAGCCGCTGCCGAAGCAGATCTTCGGCCATCCCTGGCTTTTGCAGGGGGACGGCAAGATGAGCAAGTCCAAGGGAAATGTAATGTATGCGGACGATCTGGTGGAGCTCTTCGGACTGGACGCGGTGCGCTATTTCGTGCTGCATGAGATGCCCTTCGACAACGACGGCGTCATCACCTACGACCTTCTGGTGGAGCGGCTGAACTCGGATCTGGCCAATGTGCTGGGGAATCTGGTGAACCGGACCATCTCCATGAGCAACAAGTATTTTGGGGGCACAGTGGAGAAGACCGGTGTGGAAGGCGAAGCGGACGCGGACTTAAAGGCCGCAGTGGAAGGAGCCTACGGCAGGGTTCTGGCAAAAATGGAGGAGCTGAGGGTGGCGGACGCCATCACGGAGATCTTTACGGTCTTAAAGCGCCTGAACAAATACATCGACGAAACAGAGCCCTGGAAGCTGGCCAAGGACGAGAGCGCAAAGCCCAGGCTTTCCGAGGTTTTATACAATCTTTCCGAAGGGATCATGGTGTGCGCCTCTTTGCTTGCCCCCTTCCTTCCGGACACGGCTGAGAAGATCTCTGCCCAGATGTGCTGCGGCCTCTATGACTACGACACGCTGGAACACTTCGGCCAGTTCCCTTCCGGCAATCAGGTCACGGAGAAGCCGGAGATCCTTTTTGCCAGGCTGGAGCTGAAGGACGTGCTGGCTGAGGTGGAAAAGAGACAGGGAGAAAAGCAGGCATAGGAAACCATGGCACAGGATGAGAGTAAGGTCAGGATCCGTCCTGCCTTCCTGGAGGATTGGCACGAGGCAATGGAGCTGGCCTGGCACGTGTTCCTGAAGTTTGAGGCGGGGGATTACGAGCAGGAGGGCATCGACAATTTCTGGAAATTTCTGACGGATGATATGCTCTACCATATGGTTCTCGGCGGCGGTTATCAGGTCCGGGTGGCGGTGGACAATGACAGGATCGTGGGCATGGGCTCCTTGCGCAGCGGCAATCTGATTTCACTTCTGTTCGTACATGAAGACTATCACCGTCAGGGCATC
>CAMNLO010000313.1 GCA_946543095.1 uncultured bacterium | reverse complement strand
CCGCGATCTCCGCCGGATCCTTCCTGGTAAAAGCCCCCAGCTTTAAATTCTGCAGCACGCTTAAGGCTGCAAAGACTCTTCTGCCCTCCGGCACATGGGCCATTCCCAAAGATACGATCCTGTGGGCCGGGATCTTCGTGATATCCTGTCCCTCGAACAGGATCTCCCCGGTGTCCGGGGGCAGAAGCCCTGTTACTGTATGCAGTGTCGTGGTCTTGCCTGCGCCGTTGGCTCCGATCAGGGCCACTACCTCCCCCTCCTCCACATGGAAGGAAAGACCCTTCAGGGCTTTGATCACGCCGTAGGAAACCTCCAGATTTTTTACTTCAAGCATGGACATGAAAACACCTCATTCTCCAAGGTAAGCCTTAATCACTTCCGGATCGTTCAACACCTTCGAGGTCTCCCCCTGGCACAAGGTCCGTCCGAAGTTTAACACCGTCAGTTCCTCGCAGATCCCGGAAACCAGCTTCATATCATGCTCGATCAGAAGGATGGTGATATCGTAGTGTTCTCTCACAAAGGCAATGGTCTTCATGAGCTCCGCCGTTTCGTTGGGATTCATGCCCGCAGCCGGCTCATCCAGAAGCAGCAGCTTGGGGCTTGTGGCCATGGCTCTGGCGATCTCCAGCTTCCGCTGCTTCCCGTAAGGGAGATTTGCCGCAAGGAGTTCCTCGTCTGCCAGCAGGTCAAATACCTCCAGCAGGGATCTTGCCTTTTCAGTCATCTCCTGCTCTGTTTTCCGGTATTTCGGCGTCCGGAACAGGCCGTCCAGGGCATTGTAGGGAAATTCATTGTGAAGTCCGATCTTCACATTGTCCAGAACGGACTGGGCCTTAAACAGCCTGATATTCTGAAAGGTCCTGGCGATGCCCGCCTGATTGATCTCCGCAGGCTTTTTCCCGGTGATATCCACGCCGTCCAGACGGATCCCGCCGTAGTCCGGCCTGTAGACTCCCGTCAGCAGATTGAACACGGTGGTCTTGCCTGCGCCGTTGGGACCGATCAGCCCGTAGAGCTCTCCTTTTTTGATATGGATCGTAAATTCATCCACAGCCCGAAGGCCGCCGAAGGAGATGCCGATATTATCCACTTCAAGCATATTCGTGACAGTCTCACTCATCAGCCTTCTCCTCCTTTCTCTGTCTGAGCTTCGCTTTCAGCTTTACCCGTCTGGAAACGATATCCGGTGACCAGTTCACCAGCATCATGATGATCAGCACGATGGAATAGATCAGCATTCGGTAGTCGGAAAGCCCTCTTAACACCTCCGGCAGAAGGGTCAGCACCATGGCTGCCACAATGGAGCCCCTGAAACGCCCGATGCCGCCCAGCACCACGAACACCAGGATCATGATGGACATATTATAGCCGAAGTTGGTGGGGGTGGCCGTCACGGTGGAAAGATTATGGGCATACAGCACGCCGCCCAGTCCTGCGATGGCTGCGGATATGGTGAAGGCAAACAGCTTGTAGCGCACCACCGGAAGCCCCACGGTCTCCGAGGCGATCTCGTTGTCCCGGATGGCCATGATGGCCCTGCCGTCCCTGGAATCCACCAGATGATACACTAAAAGGATCACCAGCAAAAGCAGCACCACTCCCATTGTGAAGGTGGACAGATGGGGGATCTTCGCGATGCCCTTGGCGCCGTTGATGATCCACTCTCCCGTGTCGTCCAGAGTGATCTGCTTATTGTCGGAAATGGCAAAATGCAGGCCGCTACTGTCCCTTGCCACAAAGAGCACATTAATGACATTCTTGATGATCTCCCCGAAGGCCAGGGTCACAATGGCCAGGTAATCCCCCTTCAGCCTGAGCACCGGGATGCCGATGAGAAAGCCGCAAAGGGCTGCCGCAAGGGTCCCCACCATAAGGGCGATGATCAAAAGCAGCGTCCCGTTAGGTACTAAATCCTGCAACAGCTTTGTGCAGAAGGCTCCGGTAAAGGCGCCTACGCACATAAAACCCGCGTGTCCGATGGACAGCTCCCCCAGATAGCCTACGCAGAGGTTTAAGCCGATGGCTACGATGGAGTAGGTGCAGATGGGGACCAGAAGCCCCTGCATCAGACTGGACATCTGCCCGGTTTTTAAAAGGATCTCCACCACCAGGTAACAGATCAGCACAAATGCGATGGTGATGTATTTTTCTTTTGCCTTTTTACTTAAGTTTTTCATGGTTTTTGTATCACACCTTTTCATGCACCGTTTTGCCTAAGATTCCGCTGGGCTTGATCAGAAGCACCAGGATCAGCACAGCGAAAACGATGGCATCCGAAAGCTGGGAGGAAATGTAAGCCCTGCCCAGGATCTCGATCACCCCCAAAAGGATCCCACCCAGAAAGGCCCCAGGGATGGAACCGATGCCCCCGAAGACCGCCGCCGTGAAGGCTTTGATGCCGGGCATGGAGCCGGTGTAGGGATTCAAAGTAGGATATGCGGACACAAACAACACGCCGGCAATGGCAGCAAGGCCGGAGCCGATGGCAAAGGTCAGGGAAATGGTAGCGTTCACATTCACCCCCATAAGCTGCGCCGCGTCCTTGTCCTCGGAAACCGCAAGCATGGCCTGGCCGGAGCGGGTCTTATAGATGAAGGCCGTTAGGGCCAGCATGATGACCACACAGGAGAGCACTGTGATGATGGTGGTGGCGGAGATCTTTAAGGAGCCTCCCATCAGCTCAAGAGCCGGCAGATCCACCACCGAGGTGAAGGATTTCGTGTCGGCGCCGAAGATCAGAAGAGCCGAATTCTGCAGGAAATAGCTGACGCCGATGGCCGTGATCAAAACCGCCAGAGGAGCCGCCTTCCTTAAGGGCTTGTAGGCGATCTTTTCAATGGTCACCCCCAGCAGTGTGCAGAGGACCATGGCGATCAGAATGGCCGGCAGCGCCGGAATATGGGCGGCGCTCATGCAGACGAAAACGATATAGCAGCCTACCATGATCACGTCGCCGTGGGCGAAATTCAGCATCTTCG
>CAMNLO010000312.1 GCA_946543095.1 uncultured bacterium | reverse complement strand
AATTACATCATGATCAATCACGGCGATGAGCTGTTTACGATCTATATGCATTGCTCCGCGGTGTATGTGGGACAGGGAGACACCGTGGTGAAGGGCCAGAAGATCGCAGCGGTGGGAACCACCGGGCGCTCCACCGGCAATCACCTCCACTTCTCCGTCCGCAAGAACGGAAGCTACGTAAGCCCGTGGAATTACATAGGACAATAGGAGACATAAAATGGACGACAACTTCGGATATCTGTACGAGGAGCAGCGCAAGCCGAAAAAGGAGCTCCCCTTCTGGCTGGGGCTTCTCATCGGCTTCCTTGGCGGCTCGGCAGTGGTGACAGCCCTGGCAGTGGCCGCTGTTTTCCTGCTGGGGGGCCTGGCCGACGGGGGCGGCGTGAATTATATCCCCTCCGATGAGGAAGCTTTAGATGGCAGCGGCAAGGTGGATCTGGAGATGCTGACCGGAGAGGACGCGGACAAGAAGGTGGAAGCCATCGCGGACCTCATTGAGGGCAATTACTACCAGCTGGAGGACATCAACACCGCCGAAATGAAGGAAGCCATGTACGAAGGCATGGTGGGGGCTCTGGGGGACAAGTATTCCACCTATTATTCCCCCAGGGAGCTGGACCAGATCCTGGAGGGGACCCAGGGGGTCTATTCCGGCATCGGCGCCTATGTCAGCATGGACAATGTGTCCAATTATCCCGTGATCGCAGGGACCATCAAGGAAACCCCGGCGGAGGCGGCGGGTCTTTTAATGGACGACATCATCTACGAGGTGGACGGAGTCAACACCGAGGGCATGGAGCTGGAGGAGGTGGTGAGCAGGATCAAGGGACAGGCGGGAACAAAGGTTTCCCTGACGCTGATCCGGGACGGCCAGGAGGTGAAGGTGGAGGTGGAGAGAAAACGGATCTCCTCCCCTACTGTGACCAATGAGTTTTTCGAAGAGGATAAGATCGGCTATATCGCCATCACGGAATTCGACGACGTCACCACTAAGCAGTTCGAGGAAGCCATGGAGGAGCTGCGGAAGAAGGGAATGACCGCCCTGATCATTGACCTTCGGGGAAATCCCGGAGGCAATCTGGTGACGGTCTGCGAGATCGCAAGGCTCCTTCTGCCCAAGGGGGTCATCGTATCCACAAAGGACAGGGACGGCAACACCACCGAATACACCTGTGACGGCAAGGGCCGCTTTAATCTGCCCCTGGCGGTTCTGGTGAACGGTTATTCCGCCTCCGCCTCGGAGATCCTGGCAGGGGCCATCAAGGACTACGGCATCGGAACCTTAGTGGGGACCAACACCTACGGAAAGGGTGTGGTGCAGCAGATCATCCCTCTGGGAGACGGGTCCGCCGTGAAGCTCACGGTGTCCAGCTATTATACGCCCAAGGGCACGAATATCAACGGCGTGGGGATCGCTCCGGATGAAGAAGTGGAGCTGGATGTGGAGGCGTACAACTCCGAAGAGAAATATGATTCCCAGCTGGAGAAAGCAAAGGAGATCATCAGAGGAAAACAGGGAGCGGGCTGAGAGACCGCCGGACAGACATCAGATCACATGATCGTCCTTCAGGCCTTGGATCAGCCCGGCAGCTTCCGCGGCCACGCCGGACAGATAGGAGGACTGAAGCATTCTTTTCTTCTTACAGAAGGGGCAGGTGCGGCATTTTTTCGCAAGATAGATCTTGCCGCAGGTCTCGCACCGTCCCAGCCTTTTAATGGAGATCAGATCCTCCACGGTGTCCTCCAGACTCTTCCCTTCACAGGCGTCAAAGATCAGTCTGGCAAGACGCTTGTTTCCCTCAGCGATGTTTACAAAATCCCGGGTACAATAGGAATGTCCTGCGATGTCTGTATAGCAGTTTTTCAGCGGTTCCGTGGAAAACGTAATGACATTCTTCAGCATGGCACGATTCTAACACAGATCGGAAGGAATATGCAATGAGAAAACTGGATGAGCTTTTGAGAAAGACAGACCACAGACCCTATCCTGCCTACAAGGATCTGAAGGGGGTGTATCAGTTCCCGAAATACAGACTGATGATCGATCATGTGCAGGGGGATCCCTTTGCGGCTCCTTCCTCCCTGCGGCTGGAGCTTCCCGCCGGGACCCACGGGATCCCTGCAGAGTACCTGGAACCCCCTCACCGCAGGATCATGACCCAGGACTACCTGCTCAGGCAGTTCGGGAAACAGCTGAGGACCTTTTCCAAAAAGGCGGGAGGCTCCGGAAAATCCGGTGTGCTGGAGGTGTCGAGACCCGGCCAGGAGGTGCTGGACCGCTCGGCACTTCAGCTGGATCCGAAGACAGGGACCCTGACTGTCAGGCTGAGAGCCGGCTTTCCCGCTGCCGGAAGGACCACCCTCTCCTCAGAACTCAGAAAAATGCTGTTTGAATATCTGGGGGCTTGCGTGGACAGGTCCCTGAGTGCGGCCTCCATCCGCAGGGCGGAGCTGGAGGCCCGGATCCGGCTTGCGGACGACCAGAAGGCCATCCGGGAAGCCCTGGAGGAAAAGGGACTTATTGCATTTATCGGCAACGGAGCCATTCTGCCCAGAAAAAGCGGGGTACAGGATGCCCCCATGACGGAGGCGGTTCCGTTTGAAAGCCCGAAGGAGGACGAGGTGGAGCTTCCCCTGCCCGGAAACCGCAGGATCAGAGGCATGGGGATCCAAAAGGGGATCACCCTGATCGCGGGCGGGGGCTACCACGGAAAGTCCACACTCTTAAAGGCCCTGGAACGGGGGGTGTACGACCATATTCCCGGGGACGGCAGAGAATATGTGATCACGGAGAACACCGCCACAAAGCTCAGGGCGGAGGATGGCCGCAGCATCATGGACATCGATATCTCCCCTTTTATCAGGGATCTTCCCAGCAAAAAGAATACGCAGGATTTTTCCACGGAGGACGCTTCCGGCTCCACCTCCCAGGCGGCGGCCGTGGTGGAGGCATATCTTTCCGGCAGCAGGAGCTTTCTCATTGACGAGG
>CAMNLO010000311.1 GCA_946543095.1 uncultured bacterium | reverse complement strand
TCCATGTGGTCCTGGTAGTTCTCCCAGTCCTCGTAGTCATATTCCTCTTCGTAGTCCTCATATTCGGGATCGTAGTCGTACTCCGGGTATTCCGTGATGTCGGCGAAGGTGCAGTCCACGGTGTTCACCTCATAGGCAAAGGCCAGCACATTGCTTTCCTTTTCCCCCAAAGTGCAGCGATAGAAGCTTGTCTGTCCGGAGCCATCGCCGAAAAAGCCGCCTCCTCCGCTGCCGGTGAGGGTGCAGTCCTGGAAGCAGGTATTCCCCGTGCTGCCGGAAATGGACACCGGATTGTATTCGCAGTCCCGGATGACGGAATCAAACACCGAAAGATCCCCGCCTTCTCCGTAGGTAAAGATCCCGTCCGCGCCGCAGCCGTAGAAATCCACATTATCCAGCACGACTCCCGCTGCACTGTCCAGATCCAGCACATCCCCGCTGCATTCCCCCAGCTCGGTATGTCCCATGGTGATGCCGCTCATGAAAAAGCTTTTGGAATTCCTGACAGTCAGCACCGTTCCGTAGCGGGGATCGATCATCAGCTCCGTGTTCCTGTAGTCCTCGGACCCCCCGATCAGGGCCAGATGGTCGCAGTCCTTGATGATCAGCTCATTGCCGTCATAAACATCCCGGATCTCCACATATTTGTGGTTTTTATTAAATGCCTCCAGTTCCGCTGCTTCCAGGGAATCCAGAAACTCACTCATATTGTAGTGGCCGGGGGCGATGAGGATGGACGCCTCCGGCTGAATGGCTTCCACCAGCTCCTTGACGGAGGACACGGTCTTTGCCGCCGCGGGGGCTGCTTTCCCTTCGAATTTACATTTGTCGTCAAAGACGACCCTGCCGGACATGCCGTAAAGCTTCTCAAAGCCTCCCGTCTCAAATTTGCCGAAGCTGCAGCCCTTAAAGACCATCAGGGAGTGCATATTGTCGCGGTAGCCGGTTTCCGGAAGCCACAGCCCGTTTTCCGCGGAATTGCCCGTAAAGGAGCAGTTTCTGAACTCTGATTTCGCGAAATACAAATCCAGCAGATTATAGCCGTCGGTGTCCTGAAAGCTGCAGTCCTCGAAGTGCACATTGTTGCAAAAATGGAGATACATCAGATTCGCATTGCAGTGGTGAATGATGCTGTTTTTCATTTCGATCCCGGAGGAATACATGGCATCCAGGCCGCAGGCGCCGCTGCCGTTTAAGTCCACATTGTTTAATACAACTCCCCGGCAGCTTTGCAGCTCCAGCACGTCTCCGCTGCATTCCCCGGGCAGTACATCATGCCGCAGGGTCAGGTTTTCCAGGGTAAGGGATCGGCAGTCGGAGAAGCGCAGCACATCCGCATATTCAAATTCCGTGATCAGTTCCACCTTCCCCTTTCCGCTCCCCCTGAGGGTCAGATCCTCCACCTCGGAGATAACGCATTCTCCTTCCCCGTCATAGATCTCCTCCATGGTGTACCAGGCGCCGATCTCGCCTCCCTCGTCATAGGTTTCCTTATAGTATGCCGAAATATCATATACACCGGGGGCAAGCTCGATCTCCGCGGAGGGGCGGATGGCGTCCAGAAGCTCCTTCACATTAGAGACCTGAAACTTCATGATCCCGGAGGACCCGCTCTCCTCTTCCTCTTCCTCACCCTTTTCCGCTTCTTTCTCTTCCTTTTCTTCTTCCTCCGGCTTTCCGGCATCCTCCTCTGGTTTTTCTTCCTCCTTTTCCTCCACTGCCTTCCGGCCCTCGTCCGCAGGAGGCGTTTCGCCGGTTTTTGCGCAGCCGGACAGCAGGGAAAATGCCAGCAGGAAAGAGAGCAGCAGAGTCATTGTAAAACAGTGGTTTTTCATGGTCATACCGTGCCTCCGTTTCTTTGGGATACGCTGACCGAAGCGAGTCCCCGTTTTCACAACTGATAGACCTGCATTTCACCAATGATGATCCGGAATGGAAACTGTCCGGATCACTCCCCGGACTCCGGATAGATCACAGCCTTCGCCATGGCGCAGAGCGTATGGAATCTGCATCCCCAGGTGTCGGCATCCCGGGCGGTAAAAAAGCCGCGTTCTGCGATATGGGAAGCATCCTTCGGATGGGCAAGAAGCCAGGAGATATCTGCCACCGCCTGGGGAAGATTGTTCAGGGAAAAGAACACCAGCTCCTTTCCGTCCGTAAAACGTTCCCTCAGATAAGGGCTTTCGTCCGTCAGGCAGACCCCTCCCCCCAGCATATTGTTAAACACCCGCTCGGAGCAGCCGTCCTTGAACCAGGGCAGGAAATTCAGGAGAAGCTTTGCCTGTCCAGCCAGGGCATTGCACTCTTCGGAGGTGGTCCAGGGATGAAAACGGATGTTTTCTCCGAAGGTGTAGTCGGAAGCTTCCCAGCCTGACCCATAGACCTCAGCCCGGATCCCGGCCCTGTCCAGCATACGCAGGAAGGCCTGCTTATAAAACCGCCGGACCACGGCCTCGATATAGCCCGCTACCTTTTCATTCAGCTGTCGTAAGAGAGGATCTCCGGGAGTGATCGAATAGGCTGTGGCCTGAATGTAGATCCGGATGGCTTCCTCTGTGGTGAGGGAAGGCTCAGAGAACAGCAGCTGAATGGTCTGTTCGAAAAAATCCGCACCCCCGTCCCGAAAAACGGTAACGACGGGACGGTTTGCGATCTCCGGCTGACAGCTTCCGGTGTAGAGCAGGTCGATGGGGCGCTTTTCATAGGGCAAGGAGGCATCGGAGGCCGGCGTTCCGCCATGGGGCATAAAGGAGACGGAAGAAAGGCCTGGATAGAATTCCTTTGCATATTCCGTATGCTTTCTGTCGGGACAGATCAGATGGAGCCTCCGGATGGGCTCAAGCAGGGCATCCTCAAAATTCCTGGGATGATCCACCAGCATGGAAAACACCGGGACATTGTATTTCTCCCAGAGGTTTTCCCCATCCTCCAGAAGCTTTATCCCCACATTGTTAAAGGTGAAGAAAAAAGCTCCCTTTCGCTTCAAAAACCCG
>CAMNLO010000310.1 GCA_946543095.1 uncultured bacterium | reverse complement strand
ACTTAGTATTGACAGGGTGAAACAAATGCTCTATCATATGTTTCGTTACATCAATACCTATTATGTCGATAGACAATATATGCAATAGGTGAAAGACTGGAAAGAACGAAACAATGAGAAGAGTGGTGATGACACGATGTCCGGTGGGCGGGGCATCCGAAATAGCGTTGAGAAAGGGATGGCTGAGGGAGGCCTTTCTTGGACTGGGAGCGGAGCTGGTGATGCTCCAGAGCCTTCCGGAGAAAGAGCATGTGAAGCATTACACCCAGGAGCCTCCCCTGACCTTTCGCGACGGAGGAAATGTTCCGCCCATCTGGAGTCATTCAAGGGGCGTGAAGACAAAGGTGATCGCCCTGACAGCCGTGAAACAGTCCCACGCCCTGATTGTAGCCCCGGATTCCGGGATCCGGAGTGTGGAGGAGCTTCGGGGAAAGAAGCTTTCGATTCCGGACTTTGAGGATGCGGTGATCGATTTCTTAAGGGCCATGACCTTAAGAGGCTACGATACGATCCTGAAAGGCTTTCATATAGGGGAGGACGAGGTTTGCTTTGTGAAGACGAAGGCATCCCTCAGACATAACCGCAGACGGATGGATGAAGAGGGCAGAGGGATCGACGGAGAGCCCGACAAGGAGCCGGAGGATTTTATCTCCGAACACGCGGAGCAGCTGAAGGAGCTGAAGGAAGGCAAGATCGACGGTTTCTTCGCCCACCGTTCCCTGGTGGGGCAGATCGTAAACAGGGGCCTTGGAAAAGTCCTGATCGATATCGCGGATTCGGACCTGGACCCGGTGAACAATATCTATCCCTCGGTGATCACGGTGGATGAGGAGTTTGCAAACAATAACCGGGATCTCGTCGTTGCTTATCTGAGGCAGCTTTTAAGAGCCTCCCGGTGGGCAAAAGACCACGGGCAGGAGCTTGCGGAGATCGCCTCCGGAAGCCAGTACGGAGCCACCAGGCAGGACATTCTGGCCACCAGAAAGACCCTGTGGAATCCGGGGTTTTCCCCGAATCTGGAGACAGAGACTGTAAACATGCTGAGAAGCCAGAAAGAATTCCTTTTGGAGCATGGCTTCATCACGACAGATTTTTCCCTGGAGGAATGGATCGATCCCTCTTACCTGGAGGAAGCGATCCAAAGCCTGAAACAATAAGAATGAAGTGGAGGACAACATGAAAAACAAACTGGTTTTGCTCATATCATCGATCGCACTGCTGACCACACTCACCGCCTGCGGCGCGGCAAAGAGTGAAGCGGCAGCCGCAGGCACACAGGCCGCGGACAAAGCCCCCGCAGTCGAAGAAACGGCAGCTTTACAGGAGGCCTCTTCAGAAGAAAACCCCGGTGCCGGGGAGGCTTCCGATGAGCTGTTTACGATCCGCATCGTCCAGTCCGCCAGCGCGGATCCCGTGTATGTTGCGGACCGGGAAGGGATCTTTGAAGCAAACGGCATCAAGGTGGAATACGTGGGGCTTTTAGCCAATTCCAATGCTGCCACCGCAGTCTCCACAAACGCCGCGGATTTTGCCTGGAATCCCGCTGGATCCATCATTTCCGCCATTTCCAACGGCTTCGAGCTGAAGGCGGTGGCGGCAGGCTGGGGAACCTCCGAGGAGCATCCCATGGTGCAGGTTTTAGTGAAGGCGGACAGCCCGTATCAGAAGCTGGAGGATCTGAACGGAAGGAAGGTGGCCATTCCCTTTGCGGGAGAGCCCTACTGGCTGGAGGCCAAGGATCAGCTGGATCTTTCCGGGGTGGAGGAAGTCATCATCGGCTTTGACAAGATGGAGACCTCCATTGCCAGCGATGCGGTGGATGCGGTGTTCGTGATCTCTCCCTATCCCGAGAAGCTGCTGGCTTCCGGGGATTACCGCTCCATCTGGACCGCCCTGGATGTGATCGGCGCGGAAAAGGGATGGCCCCAGCAGTACACAAATCTGAAATTCATCGAGGAGCATCCCGATATCGTCAGGGCATATGTGAAGTCCATTGCGGAGGCCTGCGATTTCGCAAGAGCGAATCCGGAGAAAGCCTCCGAGGATATCGCCAAAGCTCTGGGAGTGGAAGGAGCGGATCCCGGGATCTACATTCACGAGTATCCCGAGCATGCCATCATTGACGAGGAGGATGCACAGCTCTGGATCGATCTGGAGAGAAAGTTCGGGCTTCTGGGCTCTGAGGTCACCACCTCCGATATCTACACCAACGAGTTTAATCCCTACTGGGAGAAAGCACAGTGACAAGTCTGAAGGAAATGGTATCCAGGACCTGTAAATCCCTTGCCGCCATTCTGGTGTTCCTGTTTCTGTGGGAGATCGCTCCCAGAGCGGGGATCGTGAAGGCAGCCTATATCCCTCCCTTTTCGGCGGTAGTGGCAAGAACGGGAAAGCTCATCGCGGACGGGGAAATGGGGATCCATCTTGCAGCCAGTCTCTACAGGGCCCTGATGGGCTACGGACTCTCCCTTCTGGTGGGCTTCCCCCTGGGGATCCTGCTGGCATGGAACAAACGGGTCAGGGAGTACATTTTTCCTTTGGTAAGGGTCTTCGGACAGATCTCTCCCCTGGCGCTCCTTCCCCTGTTTATCATCGTCTTCGGACTGGGGGAGGTCTCCAAGATCGGCATCATCTTCTGGGGCTGTGTCTGGAGGATCCTTCTGGGGACCATGTCGGGAGTCTCCCATGTGGACACGGGACTCATCAAGGCCGCCAGGACCATGGGGGCATCCGGACTCCAGATCCTGTATAAGGTGGTGATCCCTGCGGCACTGCCGGAGATCTATCCGGCAGTCCAGGGGGCCGCCTCGGGAGCGCTTCTGATGCTGGTGGCGGCGGAGCTTCTGGGAGCCAGCAAAGGTCTTGGATATCTGATCACATACTCCCAGCAGATCTTTGATATTCCGGAGATGTTTGCGGCGATCCTTGTGATCGCGATCCTGGGGATTATCTTCTCCTTCCTTCTGGAGAAGCTGGGGGAGAAGCTGCTGTCCTGGAATAAGAGCTTTTA
>CAMNLO010000309.1 GCA_946543095.1 uncultured bacterium | reverse complement strand
CCCAGTACGTGGACTATATCCTGACCCATGAGAAGCTTTCCAAAAAGGACGCCTGGGACAGGGCCTGCGAGATGCTCACCAGGATGCGGCTTCCCGACGCGAAGAATGTGATGAACAGCTATCCCTTCCAGCTGTCCGGCGGCATGCGCCAGCGCTGCGGCATTGCCATGGCCATGACCTTTCAGCCCAAGCTCCTTCTGGCGGACGAGCCCACCAGCGCCCTGGATGTGACCACCCAGGCCCAGATCGTCAGGCAGATGATGGAGCTGAGGGAGGAGTACGGCACCAGCATCATCATGGTGACCCACAACATCGGCGTGGCGGCTTATATGGGAGATTCCATCATCGTTATGCAGAACGGGAAGGTGGTGGACCGGGGCGACAGGGATGCCATCCTGAAGCAGTCGAAGGTGGAGTACACAAGGAGCCTGATGGCTGCGGTGCCGACCCTGGAGGGCTTCCGCTATACCTGATGCCCCAAAGCGGCATTCGCATTGATCATCTGAGCTCCATGCAGCAAGCTGCGTTGATCTTGTTGCCGCAGGCAGTTTACATAATATTACACTAACCCGCAGCACGAAGCTAACATGAAATTCGGCATACGGAATGCAGTTGACATAACATAGAGCCAACCCCACAGCGTACAGTTAACATAACTCAGAGACCGCGCCAGCACACACACTATGAGAGAAGAAAAACCCATCCTGGAAGTAAAGCATGTGACCAGAAAATTCCCCGCCGCCGGCGGCAGGGAGCTTCTGGCCAATAATGACATCAACCTGGAATTCTACCGGGGGGAGACCCTGGGGATTGTGGGAGAATCCGGCTGCGGCAAAAGCACCCTGATGCGGATGATCCTGTCCCTGGACCAGCCTACGGAGGGGGAGATCCTCTTTGACGGGAAAAATATCGGGGAGCTGAAGGGGGAGGAGCTGAGGCTCCAGAGAAGGCATATCCAGATGGTGTTTCAGGATCCTGCCCTGGCCTTCAATCCCAAAATGAAGATCAGGGACATTATCTGCGAGCCCCTGCTGAATTTCGGTCTGATCAACCCCAGGGAAAAGGATGAGGTGGCCCGGAAATACCTGGAAATGGTGGAGCTTCCGGGCGACTTCGCGGACCGCTATCCCCACAACATGAGCGGCGGCCAGCGCCAGAGAGTGGGCATCGCCAGAGCCATCGCCTTAGAGCCCGAGGTCATCATGTGCGATGAGGCCACCAGCGCCCTGGATGTGTCCGTCCAGAAGACCATCGTGGAGCTTCTGGTGAAGCTTCAGAAAAAGCACAACATGGCCATCGGCTTTATCTGCCACGACATGGCTCTGGTCAGCCAGCTGTCCCACAGGGTGGCGGTGATGTATCTGGGGAATATCGTGGAGGTGCTTCCCGCGAAGGAAGTGGCCCGGGGGGCGAAGCACCCCTATACCAGGGCCCTTCTGGGAGCCATTTTTGACCTGAACATGGACTTTTCCAAAAAGATCGAGAGCATCGAGTCCGAGGCCCCAAGCCCCCTGGATGTTCCAAAAGGCTGCCCCTTCAGGGACCGCTGCCTCATGTGCAGCTGTGAGGACTGCAGCGAGGAAAGGCCCGGGCTGAAGCAGATCGGGGAAGACCACTGGGCGGCCTGTCATATGCTCTGAGAAGCCGGGAAGGGAAATGCCATGAGGAAGTATAAAGCTTACAAATGGATACAGCTTCTTTTGGTGATCTGTATGCTGACAGGGGTCACCGCCTGCGGGGGAGGAAGCCTTCCTGCCGCAGAGGAGCCCGCCGGGGCCGGTGAAAACATCCGGATCGGGGTGTCCGTTTATGACACCAGGGATGCGGAGGTGAAGGGCTTCCGCAGGTATTTTGAGGAATACCTGGGCCCCGCCTTTGATGTCAGCTTTATTTATTCAGACGGCCTGGATAATGCGGAGGAGGAGATCGCCTTCATCGAAAAGCTTCATGAGGAAAAGGCTTCGGGGATCATTTCTTTCCTGTCTTCGGATATCGATGCTGTCCTGAAAAAATGCGACGAGCTGGGAATGCCCTATCTCAGGGGCTCCGGCACCATCAGCGATGAGGACTATAAGAAAGCCTGCGGCCACGAAAGCTTCCTGGGGATCATCGGTCCCGACTGGGAGCTGGAGCGGAAGGCCGGCTATATGATGACCTCAAGCCTCATCGACCGGCTTCCGGAAGAGACTCCGAAGATCCTGATCCTTGCGGGAGGAGGCAGCATCGGCAATGTGATGCATGAGGAGCGCACCATGGGGATGCTGAACGCCCTGAAGGTCAGGTACGGACTGAAATATAAGGCGGAGATCTCCGAGCTGGACCATACGGATGCGCCGGTGGAGGATGCGGTGGAAAACGGCCTCGCAAAGGTCTCTATCCTGCCCGGCTATCTCAGGGACGGCAAGGTCATCAAGAGCCTCGAGGAGCTCTTTGCCGGTGAGGACTATGATGTGGTCCTGGGAGCTTTGGCGCTAAACAGCGCCATGCCCACCATCGAGGCGGAGGAAAGCTCCTCCGGAAAGGATATCCTTGTGGGGATGGTGGATGCCTTTACGGAACAGAACTATGACTGGTTTTCCAAAACGGACATCCATGGAAACACTACCATAAACTATGTGGCGGGCAAGTACTGCGCCACGGTGGGACCCGCCTTTGCGGCGATGCTGAACGCTGCCGCCGGGGATGCGGACTTCTTAAAGCCGGAGGGCCATGGCTTCCGTTTAAAGCAGGATTTCTGGACTGCGGACAATTTCGAGGATTTCGAGAGGCTTTATGAGAAGTCCGTGAACATCTACGACAATATCTACAGTGCGCAGGACCTGCGCAGTGTGATCCGTATCTATACCCCGAAAGCCACCTATGAGGAATTCAGGGCTTTAACGGAGCGGGACAATCAGTAAAGGTCCCGTACCGGATCCGGTAACCATTAATTTTATATAGATTCAAGGGAGGTTTAATCGAATGAAGAAGAAACTGTTGAGTATCTTATTGGCGGGAGCCATGGCGGTTTCCGTGCTGGCGGG
>CAMNLO010000308.1 GCA_946543095.1 uncultured bacterium | reverse complement strand
TTGCGGTACAAATGCGGGTATGGAAAAACTGCTATCGAGCAGTTTTTTCATACTTCTCCGCAAAGAACAGCCCGATGGTCCCCGGGCCGCAGTATATGGTGACAGAGGGAGAAGCCTGCTTTTCAATGACCCGCTCAAAGTCCACCATGGACAGTGCCTCCTCCCTGATCTTCTCCAGCTCCTCCCGTTTCACGCCGGCATAGGATATGAGCAGCAGCGAAGGATCGATGGCAGCGGTGTTTCTCAGCGCCCTGCGGATAAACTTTTTCCGGTTTCTCTCATAGTCTCCGAACAGCATCCTTTCCGTTTTGATGGTGGAATCCCGCAGTCCGATCACGGGATAGATCTCAAAATCCTTTATGAGCCTGACAAGATCCTCCTTCATAAACTGCATCGCAAAGTGCTCCGGCGAGCGCAGCAGGAAGAGGGCCCGGAGCCTTTCCCGTTTCTCTTCCAGCTGTCTTAAGATCTCTTCCGTATCGCTGATGCCTCCGTCCACAAGGGCCTTGGCCTCCATCGCCATGATCCCCACGCCGCCGGAAAGCTGGCCGGAATCAAAGACGCTGACACTGTAGAAATCCATGGCGGCTTCGCAGGCATTGGCATAGGCGCTGCCAACATTTTTCGCGGCAGCGATGTGGATGATGTGCTGGGCTCCGGAAAGCAGGCCGGAAAAGAATTCCTTATAATCGTCCACGAGAGGGGCGCAGGGGACGATCTCCTTCGCGTTCTCCCCCCGATACCTGAGGATGACATTGCTGTCGATCTCCCTGTCGTCGGAAAACAGCGCACCATTCATGGCGATCTTAAAGGGGATCACGGGGACTCCGTTCTTTTTCAGCATCTCAGCCGGAAGATCCGCAATGCCGTCGGTGGTGATGAGCACCGGTACCTTTCTGGAGAGCTGCCGGATCACCTTGTCGGATTCGAACTGCTCGTCCTCGCTCTGCCCCTGGGTGATCCTGACGATATCCCCGGGCAAAAGCCGGATCACCATATCCTCCAACCCCTTGGGATCCAGGGGCTTTACCAGATATTCGTCAAAGCCCTCCCGTTTGTACAGCGCGATATAGTCGCTGCCTGCGTTTGCCGTCAGTGCCACCACGGGCACATTCCTGCAAAGCCCGCCGGACTGCTCCTTTATGGCATGAAACACTTCTATGCCGCTCATTCCCGGCATATAGTGATCCAGGAAGATGATGTTGTATTTCTTTTTCAGGGTCATTTCCAGACACTCTTCGCCGCCGGAAGCGGTGTCCACCCTGACCTGCGTCTCCCGCAGCAGCTTCTTCATGACAAGCAGATTGGAGGCATTGTCATCCACCAGCAGGATCTCCGCCTCCGGAGCCTCAAAGCTCTGATGGTAGGCCTTTCTTGCGCCGGCGTCCAAAAGCTTCCCGGGATCCCCGCTGCCGATGATCCTGTCATCCACGATCTCCTGATTGATCTCCACATGGAAGGAGGAGCCCCTGCTGTAGACACTGCTGACGGACACGGTCCCTCCCAGAAGCTCCGTCAGCCTCTTCACGATGGAAAGACCCAGGCCCGTGCCCTCGATATACCGGTTCTTCTCTTCGTTCATTCGCTGGAATGCGTCAAACAGATGGGGGATGCTTTCCTTTTTGATCCCCACCCCGGTGTCCTCCACCGTGTACGTCACCAGGGCAAAGCCTTCACGGATCCTGCCGCAGTGGATCTGGAGGGAAACCTCTCCCTTTTCCGTGTATTTCACAGCGTTATTCAAAAGATTGATCAAAATCTGCTTGAGTCTCACTTCATCGGAAAGCAGCACCGCCGGCAGGGCGGGGTCCACGCTCACCCGGAAACGGAGCCCCTTCTCCTTTGCCTTGACGGAGATCATGTTCACGATATCGTCGATCATGGCGCTCACTTCATAGGGCTGCATGATGATATCCATTTTCCCCGAAGCGATCTTGGACATATCCAGAATATCGTTGATCACGGACAGAAGGATCTGGGAGGCCGACTGGATATTTCTGGAATTCTCGATGATCTCCCCGTTCTCAGCCTCCCTGAGGTTCATTTCATTCAAGCCGATGATGGTGTTGATGGGGGTCCTGATCTCATGGCTCATGGAGGAGAAGAACACATTCTGGGCCCGGTTTAAGTCCTCGATCTTCTTCGCCTGCTCCAGAGCCCTTCTGCTTTCGTCCAGATAGAGGCGGTACTCGATCATGACCATGACATACACCGTGATCCCCACAAGGATGACGGAGATGCCCGAATCCAGAAGAAACGCGATGCGGTCCCTGCCCTCCGAAATGCCGGGAACGGTATAGGCCAGACAGTATTCCACCACGATCAGCGCCGTCAGCAGAAACATCATGACGACACGGCCCACCCCCACAAGGATCAGGCCGATGTACATATAGGAATAACAGAACCAGATGATGGAGCCGCCGCAGACGCCTCCCCCGAAGAAGAAGGATATGGGCACCACGATCAGCACCACTCCCGCTGCCAGGACTGTGGCCCCCAGCTGCACCATGTTCTTTTTGATGGCAAGCCAGGTGATCAAAGGGGCAAGGATCAGAGTCACCAGCAGTGCAAAGATCTCCACCGGGCTGTCCCCCACGATCAGATCACCGATGGCCGCAAGCAGAATGGAGGGCATACTGATCAGGGTCACAAGGATAAAGATCCTCTCCCGGACCTCTCTGCGGGGATCCATAACGATGTAGCGGATGGATCTGATGAGCTTCTTCATGCGATGCCCCCCTTATCGCCCCCTGCTGCAAAGGAAAGTCCCTTCATAAGACTGTCGAATTCCCGCAGGAATTCCGGATGCCCGCGGCGTACCGCCGCTTCATCCCGCTGCTTTGTGAAGGCCTCCAACTGCTTTGCCATGCGGGAGACTGCCATGGCCCCGATCAGCTCGGAGGAGCTTTTCAATCCGTGGATCAGGATCAGATAATCCTCCCAGTTTCCTTTTTGAAAGCTTTCCGCAAGCTGCTTACTCTTCTGGATGCTCTCCAGAAAGAAATCCCGCAGCAACTCCATGTAGAACTGCTCA
>CAMNLO010000307.1 GCA_946543095.1 uncultured bacterium | reverse complement strand
GAAAACGGAAAAGACGGCCGTGACGGCATCGATGGCAAGGACGGCGAAAACGGAAAGGACGGCCTGAACGGCAAGGACGGCGAAAACGGAAAAGACGGCCGTGACGGCATCGATGGCAAGGACGGCGAAAACGGGAAAGATGGCGAAAACGGAAAGGACGGCCGTGACGGCATCGATGGCAAGGACGGCGAAAACGGAAAAGACGGCCGTGACGGCATCGACGGCAAAGACGGCGAAAACGGGAAAGACGGCCGTGACGGCTATTCACCAGTGAAAGGAAAGGATTACATGACAGAGGGAGACATTTCGGAGATCCGGGACCATGTGATCAAAAATATGAAGGACCAGGGGAGCGTACAGACCCTGGTAGGCGGAACATTTCGTTTGCAGGGTGACACCCTGGTGTTTGCCCCGACAGAGTAAAGGAGTGAAGGAAATGCAGAAGAGATATCAGAAGGTTTTGTCGGCGGTGCTGCTTGCGGTGCTTTTGTTTTCCGCATCGGCAGGTGCTGCGGCACAGGGTGCTGCCAATTCCGCATCCGCAGAGGGATGGACGGAGGTAAGGACCTCCTCCAGGGGAAATCTCGTGGTGGGAGACGGCAGCGCGGTTTCCATACGTTCCGGGGACATTCAGGAGCTTGCGGGCAATCTGAATGTGCTGGGGAACGATTTCAAAGCGTCAAAGAAGGATCTGGGCGCAAGGCTTTCCTTTGTGGAGGGCGAGCTCCGGAGGATGGATTCTTCTTTTCAGGCTGGTGTGAATAGCATAGCGGAAGCGCTCAAAAAGCTCGGGTATGCACCGGCCGGATACGACCCGGGCAACCCGACGCCGGATAACATCATCGAGGCGATCCGGTCGTTAAGCTCCGGCGCGCACAGTGCAGGGTATGCCAAAGGCCTGGCGGAGGGAGAAGCGAATGCAGCCCCCAAAGAAGCGCTTACGGAATTTGTGCTGCTGAAAAGCTATGTATTCCATCAGTGGAGTACCAATCATCATACCACCAACCTGACCCAGAATGTTACGGCGTATAGGGTGAGCGAGGATGGAAGGCTGGATGTTTCCGCCACCCTGGAACACGGTGAGATCTACAATAGACCGGGCTATTACATAATCAGCGCCAATTGCACCACCAAGCGCAACAACCACTGCATTATCAATGACGGCTGTTTCGAGCCGGATCTGCAGATGGCCGAGGTTACGCTGCTGCGGGATGCAACGGTGCGGTTTTACAGACAGTCCGGCATTACGGAAGAAAGCTACAAATCAGGAGATACGTTCCGGCTCATGAGTGAGGAGGCCTTTGTCCTGTTGTAGGGAAAATCGGGCAGACTATTGCATTCGGAGTGGAAATATGGTTTAATAGGACGTGATATTGGAAAAAAGTGGGGTATTTTGGTAAAAAGTGGTAAACTTCACCGGCGAATATTTCCATAGCATCGACGCAAAGGGCAGGCTGGCGGTCCCGGCAAAGTTCCGGGAAGCTCTGGGCAGCCGCTTTATGGTCACCAAGGGCCTGGACGGCAATCTCTATCTCTATACCATGGAGGATTGGGAGAGCTTTGTGGAGAAGCTCAGGGCCATTCCCATGCTGGGGAAAGAAAACCGTCAGTTTGTCCGTTTCTTCCTGGCAGGAGCCCAGGAGGTGGAGACGGACAAGCTGGGGAGGATCCTGCTCTCACCGGCATTAAGGGAGTATGCGGCGCTGGAAAAGGATATCGTGTCCATCGGCGTGGGAAGCCGGGCAGAGATCTGGAGCAAGGACAGGTGGGAGGATGACCAGTTTGGCTGTGATCCTTCCTCAATGGAAAGCCAGATGGTGGATCTGGGGATCCATTTCTGATCCGGACAGCTTACCGCCATGGAATTTGCGCACACCTCCGTACTGACAAAGGAAACCCTCGGGCTATATTTCACGGATCCCGAGGGGATCTACGTGGACGGGACTCTCGGCGGAGGGGGACATGCGGAGGAAGTGCTGAAGCAATTGAAGGGAAAGGGGCGGCTCATCGGAATCGACAAAGACCCGGAAGCCCTTCAGGCAGCGGAGCAAAGGCTCTCCCGGTTTGGGGAGCGCTTTACGGCGATACATGGTAATTTCTCAGATATGAAGCACCTCCTGGGCTCTTTGGAGATCGGGAGAGTAACGGGGATACTCCTGGATCTGGGGGTTTCCTCCCATCAGTTTGATGACCCTTCCCGGGGCTTTTCCTATCAGAAGGATGGGCCCCTGGATATGCGGATGGATCCGGAAGCGAATCTCTCGGCCTTCCAGATCGTCAACTGCTGGGAAAAGAAGGAGCTTGTCCGTATCCTCCGGGAATACGGGGAAGAACGTTTTGCGGCGCAGATCGCGGAACGCATTGTCAGAGAGAGGGAAAAGGGAGAGATCAGAAGTACCCTTGCCCTTTCCGAGATCGTAAAAAACGCATATCCCGCAAAATTCAGGGCCGGGGGCCATCCCGCGAAGAAGAGCTTTCAGGCCATCCGGATCGCCGTAAACGGCGAGCTGGAGGCGCTGGATGAGGCGCTTGAGGAAGGCATCGGGCTGTTGCAGGAGGGAGGAAGGATGGCGGTGATCACCTTCCATTCCCTGGAGGACAGGCGGGTGAAGGAGGCCTTTAAAAAGGCGGAGAATCCCTGCGTCTGTCCCCCGGGATTTCCTGTGTGCGTCTGCGGGAAGCGTTCTCTGGGCCATGCGGTGACCAAAAAGCCGGTGACAGCTTCCGCGAAGGAGCTTTCGGACAACAACAGGGCCCACAGTGCAAAGCTTCGTGTGTTTGAAAGAATAGCGGGCGAATGACCATGGGAAAGACGAAAAAGACCGAGTATCAAAAAAACAGGGATAGAGCACAAGCCTTTGTGGTGGAGGGAAATACCGCAAAGAAGCTGAAGGATCCGGAGCTGGACCGGAGGCTTCGGGAGAGAGAGCAGCGCAGGGAAAGCGCAAAGCATCTCAGAGAGCGGAATCTGAACAGACTCCAGAAGGAACGAAAGGATCTGGCAAGCCGCATCAGCATCTTCACGAAGCTGTTCTG
>CAMNLO010000306.1 GCA_946543095.1 uncultured bacterium | reverse complement strand
TCCTTCACCCCGGCGGGGGTGGTGTGGATGGGATTGGAGCCTTTTGCGCAGCCGGCGAGCAGGCAGACCATGGCAAGCGCCGCCAGGAAACCGCCCGGGATGTGTTTCGTTTTTTCTGTTCCGCACGGGTCCGGTCGTCCCGCAGATCCGGAGCCGCTGTTTTTTGTGTCAATTATCGTTTTCAAAACTCTTTTAACGCCGCTTCAGCGGCAACCCCCACCAAACCACAGAACGGTTTGCCCCGGAGAATTCGCGGATGCGGATTCTCCGACAGGAAACAGTGCAATGCGGGCTGTTATAGGATTCGCTCTGCAGCGGGGCAATGTCCAGAGACAGGACTGTGGTCAGAGATATTAACATCAGCTCTCCTGATCCAGCATCTGTCTCACACGCTCCAGCAGCGTCTCTCTTTCGTTCAGGGAGGGCTCAGCCAGCACCTCTTCCAGAAGCGTTTTCAATATCTGCCCGAAGACCGGCCCCTCGGAGATCCCAATCTCCTTCAGCTCTTTCCCGCCGATCTTCAGATCGGAGATCTTCAGGGCATCCCTATTTGCCCGGATCTTTGCCACCTGCTCCCGAAGCTCCCAAAGCCCCTTCAGCTTTTCCTCCCGCAGATAATCGCTCTGCCCCAGGATATCGCACTTACGCAGCTTCAGCAGCATATCCATATTCTCATCGCCGGTGCGGGCCATAAGCCTCCGCACCGCCCTGTCCGTAAGCGGCGTCCGGAATTCGTGGTTCTCCACCAGCTTTGATGTCAGGGAAATGGTTTTATTGTCAAATTTCAGGCGGCGAAGGATCTCAGCGGTCATCCTTGCCCCCAGAGAGGCATGACCCTTGAAATGATCCAGCCCGTCCTGCTCGGTGGTCTTCGCCCCGGGCTTTCCGATATCGTGAAACAGAAGCGCCAGGGCGATCTCCGGCCTGTCCGGATCAGACAGGGGGATTTCGTGCAGGGCTTCCAGGGTTTTCAGGGTGTGCTCTCCCACGGTGTAGGCGTGATGAGGCGTGTTCTGGTCCGTTTCCATGCACAGATCGAATTCCGGCAGAAACACTGCCGTGAGCCCAAGCTCAAAAGCTGCCCGGATCCCCTCGGGTCTTTCGCAGGCCATGATCTTTTTCAGCTCCGTCTGGATCCGCTCCGCGGAGATCATGGAAAGCCGCCCCGAAAGGTCTTTCACGGCCTGCGCCGTCTTTTCCTCGATGCCAAAGCCCAGCTGGGCGGAAAACCGCACCGCCCGGAGCATCCTTAAGGCATCCTCATGGAAACGCTCCTCCGGATCCCCCACGGCACGGATCAGTCCCTTCTCAAGGTCCTCCACGCCGTGATACAGATCCACCAGGCCCGTTTCCCCGCTGTAGGCCATGGCATTGATGGTAAAATCCCTGCGCTTTAAGTCCTCCTCCAGGCTTGCGGCGAAGGAGACGCTCTCGGGATGCCTGCCGTCCCGGTAATCACCGTCCACTCGGAAGGTGGTGACCTCGTAGCTTACAAGTCTGCCGTCGCCGCCTCTTTCCGGCTTTGCGGCATCCTTGTCCTGTGCTGCGTCTTTCTGCTGCCGGCCGTCCTTCTCCTGCACGTCAGCATCCTGCTGCCGTCTTTCACGCATCAGGACTGTCACGGTCCCATGCCTGATCCCCGTGTCCACGGTGCGCCGAAACAGCGCCTTCACCTCCTCCGGCCTGGCCGAGGTGGTCACATCCCAGTCCTCCGGCGTCCTGCCAAGGAGCGCGTCTCTGACGCACCCCCCCACGGCATAGGCCTCATGGCCTGCCTCCCGCAGCCTGCCAAGAAGCCCTGATAAAGCCGGCGGAATCGTAATTTTCAGATTTCCACTTATCTTTATTCCCGTCAACCCAATACCATATTCCACTATTATGCCGATTTCACACCCGACCCGGCTGCCCGTCACCGGCATACCTCACCATCCCAGTCTCGACGCCCTGCACTGTCATACTGAACTATCCGGCCCCGGTGAGGTGTATCGACGGGAAACCCCGGAGCCATGCTGTCACCCAGCGAGGTTTTTTCGAGCTTAGTGACGCGGCATGGCGGCAGCAGACGAGTACCGGGCCTGTGGACCGCCTCACGCGGCCCGGATGGCACACCTTACAGAGACATCTCCCATTACGGATCGATCACGGAAACTATGGTCAAAACGTTTCCATATGGCATCCTCGCTGCGAAGCGGCAGGTCGGATTTCCTTTGCGGGCGAAGGGCATGCTTCACATAGCATACATGTGCTCTTAGTACGCCCTGCCCCAGTACACCATATGCTTTGCGGGCTTCCCGCAGCAGACGCACACATCCGAGAGCTGCTCCTGCTCAAAGGGCATGCACCGGCTGGTCACCGCCAGGTCTTCCTTGATCTTATCCTCACATTCCTGCTCTCCGCACCACATGGCCTTCACAAAGCCCGTTTTCTCCGCGAACAGCCGTTTGAACTCCTCGTAATCCTTCGCCACATAGGTGTGCTCTTCCCTGTGGGCTCTGGCTCTTTCCAGCATATCCTTCTGGATTGCAGGCAAAAGCTCCTGCACCTTTGCCGCGACCTCGGGAAGCGCCACCTCCAGCTTCTCCCTGGTGTCCCTTCTGCAGATCACGCATTTGCCGGCTTCCAGATCCTTTGGCCCCAGCTCGATCCGAAGCGGGATGCCTCTCATTTCCTGCTCCGCGAACTTAAAGCCCGGCCGCTTGTTGGAATCGTCCACCTTCACCCGGACTCCTGCCTGCTTTAAGCTCTCCGCCAGCTCATTCACCTTGTCCAGCACGCCCTCCGCCTGCATCTGTACGGGAATAAAGGTCACCTGGGTGGGTGCCAGCATGGGGGGCAGCACCAGGCCGTCGTCGTCGCCGTGGACCATGATCAGGGCCCCGATGATGCGGGTGGTCATGCCCCAGGAGGTCTGGTGGACGTAAGAGAGCTGATTGTTCTTATCCGCGTACTGGATGCCGAAGGCTCTGGCAAAGCCGTCGCCGAAGTTATGGCTGGTGCCGGACTGCAGTGCCTTGCCGTCGTGCATCAGGGCTTCCACCGTG
>CAMNLO010000305.1 GCA_946543095.1 uncultured bacterium | reverse complement strand
GAAGCTTTTAGACAGAGACCTGGTGGAAGATGCGAAGGATATCCTGAATAAGGTCATTGAGGAAGCAGAATTAAATAAAGTGAAAAAGGATGAATCGGAGTTATAAAGCAGAAAACTCAGATTGGAGTCATGTAGGTTAATATGGAAGAACAAGACAGACAGGTATTTGACCAGATCCAGAATGTAGATCTGCAGAAGACCATGGAGAGCTCCTATATCGATTACGCCATGAGCGTGATCGTTTCCAGAGCCCTTCCGGATGTGCGGGACGGCTTAAAGCCGGTGCAGCGCCGCATCCTTCACTCCATGGTGGAGCTGAACAACACTCCGGACAAGCCTCACAGAAAATGCGCCCGTATCGTCGGTGATACCATGGGTAAGTACCATCCCCACGGGGATTCCTCCATCTACGGCGCATTGGTGAACATGGCCCAGGAGTGGTCCACCAGATATCCCCTGGTGGACGGCCACGGCAATTTCGGCTCCGTGGACGGGGATTCCGCCGCGGCCATGCGATACACCGAGGCCAGGCTCTCCAAAATATCCATGGAGCTTCTGGCGGATATCGGCAAGAATACCGTGGATTTCGTTCCGAACTTTGACGACACGGAAAAGGAGCCCTCCGTTCTTCCAAGCCGCTATCCCAATCTTTTGGTCAACGGGACCCAGGGCATCGCCGTAGGTATGGCCACAAACATCCCGCCCCATAATCTCCGCGAGGTCGTGGCGGCAGTGGATAAGATGATCACAAACAGGATCGAGGAAAACCGGGACACGGACATCGAAGAGATCCTGGAACTTGTGAAGGCTCCGGATTTTCCCACCGGCGGCGTTATCATGGGCACAAGGGGGGCGGAGGAGGCCTACCGCACCGGCCGGGGCAAGGTCCGGGTCAGAGGGGTGACGGATATCGAGACCCTCTCCAACGGCAAGTCCCAGATCATCATCTCGGAGCTGCCTTATATGGTAAACAAGGCCACACTCCAGGAGAAGATCGCAGACCTTGTAAAGCTAAAGAAGATAGACGGCATTACCGATATACGTGATGAGAGCAACCGCGAGGGCATGCGGGTGGTCATTGAGCTGAGGCGGGATGCCAATGCCAATGTGATCTTAAATCAGCTCTACAAGCATACCCAGCTTCAGGACACCTTCGGCGTCATTTTGCTGGCCCTTGTGAATAACGAGCCCAAGGTCTTAAACCTGCTGCAGCTTCTGACCTGCTATCTGGACCATCAAAAGGAAGTGGTCACCAGACGGACGAAATACGATCTGGAAAAGGCGGAGGAAAGGGATCATATCCTGCAGGGTCTGCTGAAGGCCCTGGATATCATCGACGAGGTGATCCACACCATCAGGGCTTCCGCCGACGGCCCCGAAGCCAGGATCAACCTGGTGGAAAAATTCGGCTTTACGGAGAAGCAGGCCGCGGCCATCGTGGAAATGCGGTTAAGAGCCCTCACCGGTCTGGAGCGGGAAAAGCTTTTGGAGGAGCATGAGGAGCTTCTGAAGAAGATCGCGGAATGGAAGGCCATTCTGGCGGACGAAAAACTGCTGCTGGGGGTGATCCGCACCGAGATCAACCTGATCGCGGAAAAATACGGAGATGACAGACGCAGCAGGATCGGCGTGGATGTGTACGATATCGACGCGGAAGACCTGATCCCCAGGGAAAATCAGATCGTGGCCATGACGAATCTGGGCTATATCAAGCGCATGACCATGGACAATTTCAAGACCCAGAGACGCGGAGGCAAGGGCATCCGGGGGATGAGCACCCTGAACGAGGATTTCATGACGGATATCCTTGCTGCAAACACCCACGATTTTCTGCTGTTCTTTACCAGTCTGGGACGGGTCTACCGCATTAAGGCATACACCATCCCGGAGGCCGGCCGCACCTCCAGAGGCACGGCCATCGTGAATCTCCTGCAGCTAATGCCGGAGGAGAAGATCACGGCGATGATCACCATGCACGACTATGATCAGGACTGCTACCTTTTCATGGCCACAAAGCTGGGGCTCATTAAAAAGACCTCCATAAGGGAGTTCAACAGCGTTTTAAAGGCCGGCAAGATCGCCATTTCCTTAAGGGAAGGGGATGAGCTCATAGACGTGAAGATCACAAGAGAGGGCTCGGAGATCTTCCTGTTTACGAGAAACGCCATGAGCATCCGTTTTATGGAAAGTGATATCAGGGCCACGGGCCGCGGCTCCATGGGCAATAAGGGCATCCGTCTGAAGGGCGGCGACGAGGTCATCGCCATGCAGACGGCCGAGGACGGCGAAGGGCTGTTATTCGTTACGGAGAGGGGCTTCGGAAAACGCACCGTTTTAAGCCATTTCAGGAAACAGACCAGAGGCGGAATGGGGCTTCGCTGCTACAAGCTGTTGGAGAAGACCGGAAATCTTGTGGCGGTAAAGGGAGTCAACGAAGACGACTACATCCTGTTGGTAAACACGGAAGGCATCGTGATCCAGCTTCGGGTGGAGGATATCAGGGAATACAGCAGAGCGGCTTCCGGAGTCAAGCTGGTGAGCCTGCCGGAGGGCATCAATGTGGTGAAGATCGCAAAGCTGGATAAGGAAGATGTAGTGGAGGGCGCTTCCGCCGAGATCGACGGAGAAGAGCTGGAAAGTGAAGAAGGTTTTGAGGAAGATGAAACGGAGGAAGAAGGATCGGAAGAGATCACTGAATAAATGGATCGCCGGGGCACTGGTTTTCCTGTGTCTTGCGCAGTGTGTTCCGGCAAATGTAATGGCAGCGGAGGAAGAGATCTTTCCGGTATCGGATGAGGTATTGTCCGAAACGGCGGAGCCTTCCGACGGGCTTCCCCCGGAAGAAGAAAACATTGAAACGGAAGCGGTCAGCGGGATCCCGGATTTTACCGACGATCCTGCAGAGGAAGCTGCGGGTATTGCTTCAGGTGCGGAAGGGTCCGAAGGGCTTTCGGAAGGCAGTGAATATGAAACAGAGCAGGTATCCGGGGATGTTTCCGGGAATTCGGAAGCGTCCGCGGATCCTTTTATATCCGTGGATCCCGGTGTGGATCC
>CAMNLO010000304.1 GCA_946543095.1 uncultured bacterium | reverse complement strand
GAACGGTACGTACGGTGGTGTGGAGGGCGGGCTAGCTACCCGCCCATCCGATTCAGTACAGCAGTTCGTTTGCCTTACTGCTTTGAACGATGGCATCGATCTTCCCGGATCTGCAGAAGCTATGTGTCGTTTTCAACTGTATCCATTTCCTCAAGAAGTTGCTTTCGGAAATCCCTGTCCTCAGTAGAGCGGCGCAGATCCTCCAGTCGGTCATGGTCCAGCAGCCAGCGACACAACACTGCGATCTCCTCTTGGCCTTCATCCCGTCCTTCTTCCCGAATGATCTCATCCAATTCCCAGCGCTTCATATACTCTATGGATACCTCCTTCTTTGCTTTTATGCTTTGAACGATGGCATCGATCTTCCCGGTGATACCGTCTACCACGTTTTCATCAGTGGATCTGCAGATATATTGTAGCAGATGCTTAAGGGCCGGGCCATATTTTTCCGAGACACTGTCCGGTTTTCCCTCTGTATACAGGTATAGCCGCAGGATCCCGTCGTCATAAGCCTCTTCCGGATGACTTACTATGACGGTTTTTGCCTCGTACACCATGGAGCCCGAGTGGAAGGGGTCGTAGGAGAGAATGAATATCGTGACCAGATCTCTGAGATTTTTGTAATTCTCTCCGCTCTCCAGCAGGTGGGTGTCCAGCAGATCCGAGTAATAACGGTTTCTTCTCGGAAGGGAGCTTTTGTCTTCCACCCGGGTCTCCACCTCCACATCATAGATAACCGTCTTCTCTTCCCCATCCGGGAGTTGCTCCACATAAGCGTCCATGCGGATCCCATGTCGGTCTGTGTCCGGACCGTTGACCAAGGACTCTGCCCGCACATCCAGAACAGAGATCTCTCTCCCGAAGATCGCACTCAGGAGAAGCTCCGAAAACTCGATCCTGCGCTCCGGGTCATTCATAATGGTCGTAAACAGGAAGTTGTCGATCACGTTGAGTTCGGAAAGCGGGCGGTGCTTCGCCGCAGAAACAGTACTTTGCATAAGATATGCCTCCTTTGAAATGATCTGTGGGATGCGGGAAGCATCCCGAAATGCGGTAACACCGGGATTATAGCAGAAGCGGTCCGGGGCTGCAATACCTGCATGCCCCTCAGATAATAATCATCACACATCAATCGTCAGAGTTTAAGGAAGCGCTGATTAAAGCGCTTCCCCGGCCGGATTTTCGTTGCGAAGCAACAATTACCTTTGAAAATCCGTGCCATCCCCCGGAGGGTTTTAAGGAAATGCTGATTAAATCAGCATTTCCTTAAACGATCTGGCTGGGAGGGTCTGACCGGGAAAGAGTTTCGACCATAATAGAGTCAGGATTTAGATCAGTCGGAATCATCACGGAGGCCGGGTATGTCATATATCGAAAGTGCGGGTCATCCTCTGATGTTTTTTCGATATTCACTTGGAGTCATCCCCTTCACCTCCCGGAAGGTTTTGGCGAAATAGCTCATATCCTGAAAGCCGGACAGGGCTGCGATATCCTCGATCTTTTCCTCCGAGGCCGCAAGCCGCTCCGCCGCCTTCTCGATTCTGAGGAGCTTCAGATAGCGGATAGGGGGCGTCCCCACCGTGGCCTTAAAGCAGCGCAGGCATTCGCTCTCGCCGATGGAGGCGGCTGCCGCAAGTTCTTCCACCGTGATCTCCTCCGTGATATGCTCCGCGATATATTCCAGCATCAGCTTCATTCTGTGCTCGTCCCGCAGCTCCTTTCTGGAGGGGCTTAGGGTCCTTGCGCTGTAAAGCTTTGAAAGGCTGAAGATCAGACGGGAAAGGGAGGCGCGCACCTCGAATTCGTAGCCCTCCGGCTCTCTTTCCATCAGTGACCAGGCCTCTCTGATATGTTCAAGCATCCCGGAAAACAGCGGGTTACCGGGAGTCAGATGCACCAGCTTCAGAGCCTCTTCATTAAGCACCGGCCGCATATAACGCTGGTAGAAGACGCTTTCCATGTTTCCTGCCACAAGCCTTGGGTGGAACACCAGAGTCCGCAGCTCGCATTGCTCCGGGGCCTTCGTGGAATGAAGGGCATCGGCGTTCACAAAATAACCTTCTCCCTCGTTTACGGTGAGGCTGTATTTGCCCACGGAGAGCCGGATCTGCCCCCGTTCCACCCAGGCGGCCTCCAGCTCCGGATGCCAGTGCCAGGGGATGGGGGTCTTATGAACGTCCTCCCGGTACGCGCCGATAGGGAAGAGGGCGCTGCCGTGGACGGTGAGCTCTCTGTCGTTTTTGCCCGTGGGGGCGGAGGATCTGGAGATTGCCATGTTATTGTTCCTTGCCATCACCGCAACAAAACCGCCCGGTTGCTGCGACAAAAACTCCAAAAATATGCAGTCTGGTGGTTTTATCATAGAAAAAAGCGGATTTTGACCTAACATTCCGCACAATGTGACGATAAAATGATACAAGCTTCTGAGAGAGATGTAAAGCGCGAAAAGATACCGGACGAAAGCGCAAAGGCGGCAGAACCGGAAAACAGAAAGACCGCGAAAGAAAAGGAGGAAATGATTATGAATATGAAGATCTATGATGTGAAGGACATGAACCACTTTATCGATACAGTGGATTCCTGCAAGGGCAGTGTGATCTTAAGCTTTGACGGGAAGAGCTTCGATCTGAAGAAGGATCCCGACACCTGCAGGATCCTGCGCTATATGCGTCCCGCCTGCGACACCCTGTACCTGAGTGTGGCAGATGAGGAAGACTGCCGCAGAATGATCAGCTACATGATGCAGGCCTCGTAAGAGGAATGCATCATATTGGCTTTCCAAATTAATTATTGTGAAAGAGAATAATATGTTCTGGCTCTTAGTTTCTCGGATCATAAACTATAAAAAAGTGGCGCAGCCCCCACACATATCCAATGCAGGTCTACGCCTTGTATTGTCATGATAGCCTATCTACTTGGAAAAGTCAATGATTTCCGCTTTTTTTGTGATGATCATTACGCGCCTGATACGCTTTGACAGATCAAAAAAATGGCGGATTTTGCTGATTGCTTCGTCGTCCATCATTTTGCAACGCCGCAGATCAATAATGATATTTA
>CAMNLO010000303.1 GCA_946543095.1 uncultured bacterium | reverse complement strand
ATCCGTTCGGAAAAGATCGACGCCTGCTTCCCCGTGGGAGGCGGGCTTTATTATTCCGAGGAAAGCGGGATCTACCAGTCCGCCCCGGTGGCCTCCGCCTCCACGGAGCTGATCTGTAAGGACCGCTATGACGACGAGGACACCGGGACCTTTGCCGCAAACGAGAACAACCGGATGCAGTACTACCGCGGCAAAGCGGGGGGATGCGGATGCCCTGAAGAGGGGCTTCCCGGAATTTCTTGCAAAGTATAGGGCACTTGGAAGCGCATTGCAGGCTGCGATGCAGGATGACGAATAAACAAACGGAGGAAAGAAATGAGCTGTATCTTACTGATCGATGATGACACGGATATGCTGGCTATGACGGGCCGCTGGCTGGAGAAGGCCGGACACCGGGTGTTGAAGGCAGCCTCGGGGAAGGAAGCCCTTTCCATTCTGGAGGACGCATCGGAAGAAAAACCGGAGCTGATCCTTCTGGATTACGCCATGCCGGAAATGGACGGCCCCGCAGTGCTTCGGGCCATCAGGGCCCTGGAGGGGGCAGGGGATATCCCCATCCTCTACCGCACTGGGGTGGATGACATGGATGCCATGGAGGCAGGGGACGCAAAGGCCTGCGGCTTTGTGTCCAAATCGGAGGGCAGGCCCGCCCTGATAAACGCCGTCACTAAGGCTCTGGCAGGAGCCTGAGGCGCTCAGAGGGACCTGCGGAACATGGTCTCCGAGAAGTATCTGTTGATGACGTCCAGGATGGTCCCCTTCTGGGAGGTCTTCAGAAGATAGCCGTCAGGCTTGTTTTCCAGAATCTTAAACACATCCTGTCTGTCGTTTTTGCCGGTGAGGAAGATCACGGGGATCCTGGTTCCCGGGAAGCAGGCGCTGATCTTCTTCATCAGCTGGCAGCCGTTCATGCCGGGCATCTCATAGTCCATGAGGATCAGGTTCGGCGTCACGGCCCGAAGCCCTTCGATCAACCGCTCCCAGCGGTAAAAGCAGGAGACATTGTAGGAAGGGGAGAGCCAGTGCTCGATGACGGAGAGATAGGTCTTATCGTCATCCACCACAAAGATGGTCTTCCTGCGGTGGTACTCCCGCTCCAGACGGGAGAACTTCTTCATATCCTTCACAAACTTCCGGATGTCCACAGGTCTGGGATAGGTGCGGGACACCCGGTGGGCGCCGTTTGCATTCAGGGCGGTTCTTAAATCCACGGTATCCCCCGTAAGGCACAGCAGCTTCGCGTCGTCCTGGCTGATCTCTCCCAGAAGGTTCATGGTAATGTCGATGGTGGAATTATCCCTGTCTCCCGGATAATAGAGGATGATGTCCGCGTCCCTTCTGTGGGCGATGATGTCCGCCGGTTCATCCGCGATGGAAACGACCTCAAAGCCTGCGGAGATGAGATGCTGCTCGATTCCCTTTTTCACGATGCCCTGATTGCCCCGGACAAACAGGATGCTGCGGCTTTTATCCGCCTCCGGCTCCTCTTTGGGCCGGTGGTTTATTGCGGTCTCCACCTGCTCTGCCATCTGCTCCAGCTGTTCCTCTTCGGCAAAGGGGGTAAGGGATTCGGCAAAGGCTCTGTAGGTTTTCAGGAAGGGGGCGGTCTCCCGCCGGATAATGCTTAAGTTTCCTTCATGGGCTGCCTTTTCCAGGGCTGCCGCCATCTCTCCCAGCTCCTCTGCCCCCACCAGCCGGGCCAGGCTTTTTAAGGAGTGGACCTTCAGGCCGAGCATGGTCCATTCCTCCTTTGTGAAGAAATCCTCGATCTCCCCGGATTTTTCGGCACAGGAGGAGTGGAAGATATACAGGGCGTCCATATAGTCCTCCGCCCCGCCGCAGTTTACGATCCCCCGGATCAGATCGATATGGGGGACCACCTTTAAGGACACCGGAAGCTTCGACAGCTCCTGTTCCAGCTCCTCCTTGCTCATGGAGAGCTCCCGGGAATCCTCCGGAAGCTTCAGGACAGGCTCTTCTTCCTCTTTTTTGGCAGGAAGATGCATCATGATAACGTCAAAGAATTCCCTGGGCTCGATGGGCTTGATCAGAACATCCGCAAAGCCCGCCGCCTTATAGAGATTCACGTTTTCCTTCCCGTCGGCGGTGGTGTGGCAGATCACGGGGACATCCCTGCCCCTTTCGGAAAACAGCTTCTTTAACTCCACCAGGGTATCCACCCCGTCCATATCCGGCATTCTGTGGTCCAGAAGGATCAGATCGTAGTCCTTTTCCTCACACAGGGCAATGCACTCCTTCCCGCTTTCCGCCTGATCCGAGAGAATCCCCTGGGTGGCGAGGATGGAAGACAGTACCAGTCTGTTTACGGACATATCGTCCACGATGAGGACTCTGAAATAGGAATTGTCCATTGGATGCGGTCCTTTCGTTTTGATCAGGTTTCTCCGAAGCTGACGGCGGTGAGGATCCGGTTCACCCTCATTTCCTTGGTGAAAAAGCGCTCCGCCAGAAGCCTGGATTCCCGGTTTACCAGGGAAAACACCATATCATGGTCCGGATAGAGCTTCCGGAATCTGTTCAGAATCTCCTTTAAGAGCCCGGCCAGATGCTCCATGTGCTCCGGATAAGCCATCAGGAAGGAGAGCTCCAGAGTGTTCTTCAGCGGTGTTTCCCGAAAGAGGGCCAGAGCCGTGCAGACACCGTTTTCCGTGTGGCACAGGGAAAGCTCCCTTGTCAGGGGCCCCAGGTCTTCGCCCCCTGCGGACATGAGGAGATTCGAAGCCCTCTGCTGATCCGCAAATTCCGCCCGGAAGGCATCCCGCCCCTTCTCAGAGTTGTTCATTGCCTGGAGATTCGCGTTGAATTCCTTCCTGATTTGTGCGCTGGTAAGCTCGGCCATGGGAGACTCCTTTCTTCAGAGATATATACGTGTTTCCGTAATTATCGAAAATGAAATCAATCATTTCGTTTACGATATCGCCGCTCGGAAAATACTTGCGGATTTGAGCATGCCCGATCCGCAAGCGCTTTCCTCGCATCTATATATTTATGGAAACGCTGATTAAAGCGTTTCCCCCGCCGGATTCGGGTCGCGAAGCGA
>CAMNLO010000302.1 GCA_946543095.1 uncultured bacterium | reverse complement strand
GGAGGAATTCGGCTTTGCCACGGCGCCCCTGATCGCTTTGGGGTGCGTGATGATGCGGGCCTGCGAGCGGGACACCTGCCCCATGGGTGTGGCCACCCAGAATCCGGAGCTGAGAAAGCGCTTTGGGGGAAAGCCGGAGCATGTGGAGAATTTCATGCGCTTTATCGCCAGGCAGCTGCGGGAGATCATGGCGTCTTTGGGCGTAAGGAGCGTGGAAGAACTGGTGGGAAGAACGGATCTTCTGAAATGCAGGGAGGATCTTTCCGAAAAGGAAAAGAAACTGGATCTTCAAAGGATCCTTCTGGATATGTCCGGGACCGACAGGCAATGCGCCACCTTCCACCCGGAATACCTGTATGATTTCAGGCTCAGGGAGACCATGGATGAGACAGTGCTCTTAAAGTCAGGAGAGATTCAAAAGGCACTTGAGACGAAGGAGGGCTGCGAGATTCATGTGACGGTGCGCAATACGGACCGCACCTTCGGGACCCTGCTTGGTTCCGAGATCACAAAGCACTATCCGGAGGGCCTGCCGGAGGATACCATCCGGATCCACTGCAAGGGCTCAGGCGGTCAGAGCTTCGGCGCGTTTATTCCAAAAGGTGAGAGCATAGAGCTTACCGGGGATTCCAACGACTATTTCGGGAAGGGCCTTTCCGGCGGGAAGCTTTCCGTCCGGTTTCCTGAGGAGGCAGGGTATTCCTCGGGAGAGAATGTCATCATCGGGAATGTGGCATTGTATGGTGCCACCGGCGGGGAAGCCTATGTCGCGGGGCTTGCGGGAGAGCGTTTCGCCATCCGGAATTCCGGCGCCACCGCCTGTGTGGAGGGCGTGGGAGAGCATGGCTGCGAATACATGACCGGCGGGATCGTGGTGATCTTAGGGCCCACGGGCAAAAACTTCGCCGCAGGCATGAGCGGCGGCACCGCCTTCGTTCTGGATGAGGAAAACAGGCTCTACAGGAATCTGAACAAGCAGATGGTTTCCATGGAAGAGGTGGACACCAAAACGGATATGGAGGAATTAAAGCATATCATCGCGGAGCACGTGAAGCATACCGGCTCCGAAAAAGGGAAAGAGGTGCTCTCGCATTTTGAAGAATATCTTCCCCATTTCAAAAAGATCATTCCGGTGGATTATAAGGAAATGCTGAAGCTCATCGCGAAATACGAGGAGCGGGGAGCGGACCGGGAGGAAGCAGGGATCGAAGCCTTTAAGGACCACGTGATCACAGGGCAGAAGTCCTGAGAGTGAAAAGCTCTGTTTTCATCCACACGGTTTGTGTCGCGAGCTCCGCAAACCTGTGCCGTCAGCCGTTCGGAATACGGCTGCGGCGGATATTCACTCGCGATATGAGGCAAAAGTAATGGGTAAAAACACTGGCTTTTTGGAATACAATAGAGCAGAAGGCCCTGTCCGGCCGGAGGCAGAAAGGATCCTTGATTTCAGGGAATTCCACGGCTCCCTTCCCCGGGAAAAGCAGATGGAGCAGGCAGCCAGATGCATGGACTGCGGCATCCCCTTCTGCCAGGCGGGATGCATGATCGGCGGTATGAGCGCAGGCTGTCCTCTTCAGAACCTGATTCCGGAGATCAATGACCTGGTGTACCGGGGCAGGATGGAGGAGGCCTATGTGAGGCTTTCCGTTACCCATCCCTTTCCGGAATTTACCGCCAGAGTCTGCCCCGCCCTCTGCGAAGCCGCCTGTACCTGCGGCCTTCATGACGAGCCGGTGTCCACAAAGGAAAATGAACGCGCTGTTATGGAATACGCCTTTGCAAACGGACTGGTGGAGAGCAGGGAGCCGGCGGTGAGGACCGGCAAACGGATCGCCGTCATCGGCAGCGGCCCTGCGGGGCTCTCCGCAGCCTTCTGGTTAAACAGCAGGGGACATGAGGTCTGTGTGTATGAAAGAAGCGACCGGATCGGAGGCCTTTTGCGCTACGGCATTCCCAATATGAAGCTGGAGAAAGCCCTGATCGACAGAAGAGTGGAGTTCATGGAGCGTTCCGGCATCCGGTTTGCGGTGAACACGGATGTGGGAAAGGATAGGGCACCATCAGAGCTGATCCGGGAGTACGACAGCCTGATCCTTGCCTGCGGAGCCTCAAAGCCTAGGGATATCAGCGTTCCCGGAAGAGAGGCGAAGGGGATTTATTTCGCGGTGGATTTTTTAAGCCGGGTGACAAAAACACTTCTGGATTCCGATTTTCAGAAGATCCCTTATGAGCTTTGCAAAGATAAGGATGTTCTGGTCATCGGCGGCGGCGACACGGGTAATGACTGCGTGGGGACAAGCTTAAGGCTTCAGGCAAGGAGTGTTACACAGCTGGAGATGATGCCGAAGCCTCCGGAAGTGAGGCTTATTTCCAATCCCTGGCCGGAGTGGCCGAGGGTTTTGAAAACGGATTACGGCCAGCAGGAAGCCATCAGCTTATTCGGAAAGGATCCGAGGGTCTATCAGACCACGGTGAAGGAATTCCTTGTGGACAAGCAGGGCAATCTGAAGGGCGCGGTGCTCTTATCCCTCACGCCGAAAAAGGATGAAGCAACCGGACGGCTTATGATGGTGCCGGTTCCGGGGTCGGAGAAGAAGGTGAAGACGCAGCTTGTGCTGATCGCAGCAGGCTTTCTGGGCCCCGAAGACTATGTTTCCGAGGCTTTCGGTGTGGAGCTGGATCCCAGGACCAATGTGAAGACGCAGCCGGAGGGGTATCAGACCTCCCGGAAAGGGATCTATACCGCCGGGGATATGCACACCGGCCAGTCCCTTGTGGTGAAGGCCATTGCGGAGGGAAAGAAGGCCGCGAGGGCTGTGGACAAAGATCTGATGGGATATACGAATCTTTGAATCATAATATCATTTGAAGGAAAGAGTATGAAAGCAAACAGGAAACTGGTTTTGGAGGACGGCAGCGAGTTTTACGGCACAGGCTTCGGATCGGACAAGGAGGTGGTGTGCGAGGCGGTCTTTAACACCTCCGTCACAGGCTATCAGGAGATCCTTTCGGATCCCTCCTACACGGATCAGGCCGTGGTGATGTCCTATCCCCTGATCGGAAACTACGG
>CAMNLO010000301.1 GCA_946543095.1 uncultured bacterium | reverse complement strand
TCGGAGGAGAGGTGAGCGTTGTCAGCTCACTGGGAGAGAACCTGATCCTGAAGGGCAAGGAAAGCAGAGTGGCGCTGAGCAATGAGCTGGCAAGAAAAATAATGGTTTAGGAGGAAAGCTGTGAAAACGCTGAGGGATGTGAAGATCGGAGAAAAGGCCATCGTGGTAAAGCTCCACGGGGAAGGCGCGGTAAGGCGCAGGATCATGGATATGGGCATCACGAAAAAGACAGAGGTGTATGTCCGCAAGGTTGCGCCTCTGGGAGATCCCATTGAGGTCACGGTGAGAAATTACGAGCTGTCCCTTCGGAAAGAGGACGCCGAGATGATAGAAGTAGAGTAATGGAGGCAAATATGAGTATTCGCATTGCACTTGCAGGAAATCCGAACAGCGGCAAGACCACGCTGTTCAACGCATTGACAGGCTCCAACCAGTTTGTGGGAAACTGGCCCGGGGTCACTGTGGAAAAGAAGGAAGGAAAGCTGAAGGATCATAATGATGTGATCATCACAGACCTGCCCGGCATCTACTCCCTTTCCCCCTACACCCTGGAGGAGGTGGTGGCCAGAAACTACCTGATCGGTGAGCGGCCGGATGCCATCCTGAATATCATCGACGGCACAAACCTGGAAAGAAACCTGTATCTGACCACCCAGTTAACGGAGCTGGGCATTCCCGTTGTCATTGCGGTGAACATGATGGACATCGTGAAAAAGAACGGGGATGAGATCAATATCGACGATCTCTCTAAGCGTCTGGGCTGCAGGGTGGTGGACATTTCCGCCCTGAAGGGAGACGGGATCAAGGAGGCCGCGGGTGCAGCCATTCAGGCGGCGAAGAACGGAAAGACCGTGCCCCTGCACACTTTTTCCGGTCCGGTGGAGCATGCCATCGCACATATCGAGGAGGCCATTGTCCATGATATGCCCGAGGAGCAGCAGAGATGGTACGCCTTAAAGGTCTTCGAAAGAGACGATAAGGTGTTGGAGCAGATGAAGATCCCTGCGGATAAGCTGGAGCATATCGAAAAGGACATCCAGGCTGCGGAGGCAGAGATGGATGACGATGTGGAAAGCATCATCACCAATGAGCGCTACATCTATATCGCGGAGGTGATCCACTCCTGCTATAAAAAGAAAAACGCGGGGGCTTTGTCCACCTCCGATAAGATCGACAGGATCGTAACGAACCGTATCCTGGGGCTGCCCATCTTTGCGGCGGTCATGTTCTTTGTATACTGGGTGGCCATGGTGGCTGTGGGCACACCGGCCACGGACTGGGCAAACGACGGCCTCTTCGGCGACGGCTTCCATCTTCTGGGCAATGACGGCGGCTACGAAGAGGTGGCGGAACGTTATGGAGAGGCATCCGCCATCGTGGACGGATATGATGCTTACGTAGAGGCAAACGGGAAAGCCCCCACCGGGGAGTTCACCTACACAGTGGAGGATGAGGAGACCCTGGAGATCAGCGAGGAGACCGCCAGCCTGGAGGATTATAACGAAGCTGCAAAGACCCTGGAGGAGATCGGTGAGGAGCCGGATCCCGCAAACTACGGCATCTGGGTCCCCGGGATCCCGGTGATCGTGAAGGCGGCGCTGGATCAGGCGGGCACGGCGGACTGGCTGAAGGGCCTGGTCCTGGACGGCATTGTGGCAGGCGTGGGAGCCGTGCTGGGCTTTGTTCCCCAGATGCTGGTGCTCTTTTTCATGCTGGCCTTCCTGGAGGCATGCGGCTACATGGCCAGGATCGCCTTCGTGCTGGACAGGGTGTTCCGGAAATTCGGGCTCTCCGGTAAATCCTTTATCCCCATGCTTATCGGCGTGGGCTGCGGAGTCCCCGGCATCATGGCCAGCCGTACCATTGAAAATGAACGGGACAGACGCATGACCATCATGACTACCACCTTTATCCCCTGCGGCGCGAAGGTTCCCTTTATCGCCATGATCGCAGGCGCCATTTTCGGCGGTTCTCCCTGGGTGTCCACCTCCGCCTACTTTGTGGGCATGGCCGCGGTGGTGATCTCCGGTATCATGTTAAAGAAAACGAAGATGTTTGCAGGGGATCCGGCTCCCTTCGTCATGGAGCTGCCCGCCTACCATATGCCTACCCTGGGCAATGTGCTTCGCTCCATGTGGGAGAGAGGCTGGTCCTTCATTAAAAAAGCCGGGACCATCATCCTGCTGTCTACCATAGTGGTCTGGTTTACTTCTTATTTCGGCTTCACGCCGGAGGGCTTCCGGATGCTGTCCGAGGATGAGCTGGAGCTTTCCATGCTGGCAGGCATCGGCAATGCCATCGCCTGGATCTTCATCCCCTTGGGCTGGGGCAACTGGCAGGCTGCTGTGGCCTCCATTACGGGCCTGGTGGCCAAGGAGAACATCGTGGGCACCATGGGGATCCTCTACGGCGGCGGAGAGCTCACCACATGGCAGGCGCTCTCACAGGCCTTCACCGGCATCACCGGTTATTCCTTCCTGGTGTTCAACCTTCTGTGCGCCCCCTGCTTTGCAGCCATCGGCGCCATCCGCCGGGAGATGAACAATCCCAGGTGGACCGCCTTTGCCATTGCCTATCAGTGCATTTTCGCCTATGCCATCGCCTTTATGGTGACCCAGTTCGGCTGGGCAGCAAGCGGCAGCGTGAATCCCATCGGATTGATCCTTGCGGTGGCAGTCCTTGCGGGAATGATCTATATGCTCTTCTTTAAGAAATACAAGGAAGCCAGTAAGCTTGAGATCGCAGGAGCCGCTGCGAGATAAGATTCCAATCAGCCAACATCCAAAAGTTCACATACCAACCTTAAGCAGTCAGGGCCGGCGCGTTCATCACGCCGGTCCTGCTGTTTGCTTTATCCGGTGCCATCTGTCTATGGAATTCGGGACAGGGAAATGCTAAAATAGGGCCATGAATATCCTGAACAAGCTTCTGACTCTGATCCTGATCCTGGTAATGCTGATGTGCGGAGTAGTGGGGTTGTATGCCGTTGCTCCGGGGCTTTTTTCTGCCCTTACAGGAGAGTCCGGGGGGAAAGAGGAAAGCACCGGAAATGCAGAAAAGCCAGTGAGCCCCACCGCAGGT
>CAMNLO010000300.1 GCA_946543095.1 uncultured bacterium | reverse complement strand
CTGGGGATCATCAAGGTGAAGGATGTCCTGAAACGGATCAGGAGGAGATAAAAACCGCCGGGAAACCCCGGCGGCAATGTGTCTCATGCGTTGTGCTGTTTGTATTCTGAAAAGGAATGCGGACATCCCGCCGCGTGTATCGAGATCACAGCCGGGCGGTCTGTCTTGTTTGTATTCTGAGGAAAGGCGATCCGGCGAAATCCTCAGCTGTGGGCGGGGCGCATGATCTCGTTTCCAAGACCGCTCACTCTCTGGGCCAGGGAGGAAAGCGCTGCCTCCGCCACCTGCCCGGCTTCCGTTTTACGGCAGCGAAGCCACTGGATCAGAATATTATACAGGGCTCCGGCATAGAGATAGATGCCGCTGCGGCGCAGGAAATCCCAGCCGGGATGAGCCACATACTGATCCATATAACCGTTCATCCGGTCCATCAGAAGCCCGCCCTGACCGCTGTCCTCGATCTCCAGGATAAAGCTTCCATAGCCTGCAAAGAAACGGAAGGTCTCCAGGATATGCTCGATGCTGTGGAAGGGGGCCGCGTTTTCCCTGCAGTCCACAGCCTGCATATATTCCTCCACCATCCGGTCGATCCGTTCTTCCAATTCCGCGTTGTTTCTGATCTCTTTCATCCTAATCACCCATACCGGGCACTATTTGAGAGGCGCCGCGACGAGTGATCCGCAAATCAGATTCCCGTCTGCGATCAAAGCTGTTTGGGCAAAGCCGATACGCCCGGCAGCATCGGCCTGCACAATACAGACGTGTGAATAATATGCTGTCGAGCATATTGTTCACACTGCCCCGGTTCCGGAGTGAAGCGAGGGGCGATCCTGCGCCGGGATCCGCCGCGTGAACCCCGCCTGCTTGAAGCATCTGTACTCCAACATGTAGTTTTCAAAACTACGTCATGAAGCAATGATACTACAATGCGGAGAAAAATGCAAGCCATCAGGGCTTGTGATTTTGTATGTCCTCCGGAATAATGGAGCTGAACATCCTGACTCCCATGTCATAGATCATCCTGCAGGCTTCCTCCTTGGGAAGCCTGTAGTGGTCAAACATCATCAGCACCGCCAGTCCGTGGGTGTAGATCACCGTATCCCTCACCGTTTTTTCAATGAGCTTCGGATCGATATCGTATTCCTTTGTAAACAGCTGCACCGCCTCATCGTCCAGCTGTTTTGCGAAGATGCTTCCATCCCCCAGGACCTGTTCCCCAATGGTGTCCGAGGGGTCATCAATGTTTACAAAGCGGAAGACATTGGGATGATCGCAGGCGTTGGAGATATACCGGACGCCGGAGACAAAGAAGGCGTCTATGGCGCTTTTGCCCCTCATTTCCTCCTTCAGACCTCCATAGAGCTTCTCGGCGGCGTAGGCATACAATTCCTTTTTCAATTCCGTCATGCTGCCGAACTGCCAGGAGATGGGCTGGGTGGAACAGGAAAGCTTCTGCGAGAGAGACTTGATGCCTATCGCCCCGATTCCCTTCTCCTCCAGCAGCTCGTAGGCCGCTTCCAGGATCATCTCTTTTGTGATCTTTGTCTTCCTTCCCATTTTGATTTCCTTCTTTCCGCGGACAATGAGCCCGGGCGGCATGCCTGCATGTCCGATCCCGCGAAAGGCGTGAGGGGCAAATACCCTGCCCCTTTGGGACGAACAAACCAAGGAAATACTGATTCCATCAGCATCTCCTTAGCCCCTCCGGGGGATCGCATGCTTTGCGCAGCAAAGCCTGGGATTCGGAACGGAAATATGTCGCTTCGTGACCCGGATCCGGCGGCGGAAACACTTTCATCGGCGTTTCCCTAAGCGGAAGCCGTCTCATGCACCGTATTCTGCTGCGGTGGATCTGACTTTGCCGGATAGGGTCTTAAGTCCAGTGGCACCCTGCAGCCAAGCTCCCGGGCGATCTTGTCCGCCCAGTGTCTGCCGATGGTCTTCTGAAGCAGGTCGATCATCCACCGTATATATGTGGGAAAGACCTCGGGACCCGCAAACTGACGGCATTTCTCCGATTCAAAACCTCCGTTTGCTGCGAACTCCTGGCCCATTTCCGCGTAGGGTTCCGTGATCTTCTCCCGCTGTTTCCCGCTGCAAAAGCGGATGGAAAAATTATTTCCTCTGATCAGTGTACCATGATACTCGCAGCCCAGCCTCTTTGCAAGGATCTTAAGATAAGCCTCCCCGCATCTGAGCTGGCCTGCCTCCGGAAAGCCGCCCTGCAGCAGGAAGGAGATGGCTGAACCGTCCTCGCATTCCACCGTTCCAGATAGTCCCTGTCCGCTTCTCCCAGATAGATGATCCCCACATCCGGCGCGGTATCATACCGCAGGACATGGCGCATCTGGCCGTCCGCAAAGCAAAGGTTCATGGTGGCGATGGGAATGATCCGGTCATAGATGTTCTTTCCCTTGTGGTCCAGAAATCCAAGTGCGGTGTTCGAGATCACCCACAGCTGATCCGCCGGGATGAGTTGTTTCAGGATTTCCCCGTAATCATCTTTGATGGAGCATGTCCCGGGGGTTTTCAGCCAGCAGTGATTGCAGCCGATGCAGGGGCTGATCTTTAAGGAGGCGGCTTCCACCACCTCCGCGGCAATGTTCCTGTCCTTCAGTCCGCGCGTCAGCTCCTCCGTGACCGAAGTGTCTGAAGTGGTATTCACGATAAGGATCATGCTGCATACCGTCCTTTCATAATACAAACAGATTTATATAAACATATTTACATTATAATCCCGGGACGGAGATTGTCAACATGGTTTTTCGCCTGCCTCTTACCGGGAACAGATGCTTCGATGATCCGGCCTATCGGGGATGATGTGATCATGGGAATCAGAGTGTTGGAGGTGGGAGTGGAAATGCAAATGTCAAGCAAAATCTTACATGGGCAAAATCATCTTACCGCGCACGGGAGGAAACCCCGCTCCCAGGGCAAAATAAAAGCACCGACTCCGTGAATCCTCACAAAACCGATGCTTTAAGTGCGCCACCAGGGGATCGAACCCTGGACACCCTGATTAAGAGTAAGGGTGTGTGGCGTGGTAAAAGTGTATCATTCAATCTTTAATTTCTCGGTAACGA
>CAMNLO010000299.1 GCA_946543095.1 uncultured bacterium | reverse complement strand
GCTTGACCTTCACATGCTCCTTGGCCTCGATGGCCTGGTGGAGGCCGTCGCTGTAGCGTCTGCCGGGCATGATACGGCCCGTGAACTCGTCCACGATAAGGACCTGGTCGTCCTTCACCACATAGTCCTTGTCCCTGAACATCAGGTTATGGGCTCTTAAGGCCAGGATGATATTGTGCTGGATCTCCAGGTTCTGGGGATCCGCCAGGTTCTCAATGGCGAAATACCGCTCCACCTTGGCGGTGCCCTCCAGCGTCAGGGTCACGATCTTGTCCTTTTCGTTGACGATAAAGTCCCCGGTCTCCTCCCGCTCGATGCCCATGATGGCATCCATCTTGGAAAGATCCTCCACATCCTTGCCCCGCTTTAAGGTCCTGGCCAGATTGTCGCAGGCTTCATAGAGAGAGGTGGATTTTCCGCTCTGTCCGGAAATGATCAGAGGAGTTCTGGCTTCATCGATCAGCACCGAGTCCACCTCATCGATGATGGCATAGGCCAGCTCCCTTAACACCAGCTGTTCCTTGTAGATCACCATGTTGTCACGGAGGTAGTCAAAGCCCAGCTCGTTGTTGGTCACATAGGTGATGTCGCAGTTATATGCCTCCCTGCGCTCATCCGCCTTCATGTCGTTCAGGACAAAGCCCACCTTCAGGCCCAGGAATTCATGGACCGGCCCCATCCATTCCGCATCACGGCGCGCAAGGTAGTCGTTCACCGTAACGATATGGACTCCCCTGCCCGCCAGGGCGTTCAGATAGGCGGGGAGCGTACTCACCAGCGTCTTTCCTTCGCCGGTGCGCATCTCAGCGATCCTGCCCTGATGGAGGATGATGCCGCCGATGATCTGCACCCTGTAGTGCTCCATGTTCAGGACACGTCTTGCGGCCTCCCGCACTGTGGCATAGGCCTCCGGCAGCAGATCATCCAGAGTCTCCCCGGCAGACAACCGCTCCTTATACTGTCTTGTCAGGTCCTTCAATTCCTCATCGGATCTTGCCATCATGGAATCCCTCAGGCTCTCCACCTTGTCCACCAGGGGCTCGATCCGCTTCAACTCATGTTCACTGTGGGTTCCAAATAACTTCGTAAGAATGCTCACTGCAGATTTATCTCCAATCCTTTTATTGCTGTTTGTTTCTCTTTTTCCTACAACTCCAGGTCTGTCTCGCCGATGTATTTCAGTACCTCCTCCTGGGCGGCCTTCACATCCGCAAACATCTCCTCCACACCCTCGTAATTCTTCACTTTTAAAGAGTCGGAGAGCTTTGCGGACACGGTAAAGAGCCTGTCAAAGCCCAGATTGGAGGCCACCCCCTTGATGGTGTGGGCGGCGGCGAAGCACTTGTCGTAGTCCTTTTCCGCCATGCCTTCCTCCAGCTGGCCGAAGTTCTTGTCATTCGGGTATTTCACCAGCAGCTTTTTGATCAGCTTTTCACTGGCAAGCCTTGCCTTCAGAGCGCTATAATCCGATCCGAGGGCTTCATACATTTCCTGAACAGTCATTTTTACCTCCATTCCGAAGCGAAGCACAAACCGGTGACGCTTCGGCTCCGATCTCCTCTCTATGCCAGACTTTCCCCTGCAGTCCCCTTTGGATGCATGACCTCCTCCAGGACCCTCTCCAGGCCTTCCTGATACAGCCTGTCAAAGGACTGGGCCTGCAGCCTCTCCGTCATGGTGGGGGCAAGGTTTTCCAGACATTCCAAAAGCACCGGGTTAAAGACCCCGCACTCCTCTCCCAGGATCATGTCCACCGCCTTGGTGTGGGAATAGGCTTTCTTATAGGGTCTTACATTGGTCAGTGCGTCATAGGCATCCGCGATCCCCACGATCTGCGCTTCCATGGGAATGCTGTCTCCTGTCAGCTTATCCGGGTAGCCGTTGCCGTCAAAGCGCTCATGGTGCCATTTGACCACGGCGATGGCCTTCTCGATCAAGGGGGAATGATAGAATTCCTGGAAGCTCACCAGCATCTCCACCCCCCATAAGGGATGGCGCCTGACGATCTCCATCTCCTTCTCCTCCAAAGGTCCCGGCTTCACCAGAATCTCCTGAGGAACCCTCACCATGCCGATATCATGGAGTGCTGCCGCCTTCGAAAACAGAAGGATCTGCTCCGTGGAGTAATAATACTGATCGGAGACATTCATCAGCTCCCGCATGAACATTTCCGTAAGTAGCTGGATGTTCACAGTGTGGTTGGCGTGTTTGCCGCTTCTGAACTCCATCAGGGAGGTCAGGATATTGATCAGCATCCCGTCGTTATGGAAGCTTTCCGTCAGTCTGGAGGAGGCCTCCTTCGCGATCTTGGTATCCTGGGAATGGAGCCGCATGATGCTGTCCACCCTGTGGCGCACGATGGTGGCGTCAAAGGGGCGGTTGATATAGTCCATGGCTCCCAGGCGGTAGGACTGGACGATAAAGGTGCGGTCATTCTCCGCCGAGATCATGATGACGGGAATGGTGCGCTTCCAGGATTTTCTCCCCAGCTCCTTTAAGACCTCCAGACCGTTCATCCCGGGCATCCTGTAGTCCAGGAGCAGAAGATCGATCTCTCCCTCGTAGTCCTCGATGACCGCCAGGGCTTCCTCCCCGTCCTCCGCTTCCAGGATCTCATAATCGCTCTCCAGCATATCCAGAAGGATATACCGGTTCATATCCGAATCATCGGCGATCAGGATCCTGGGTCTTCTGTTTCCGTTGTCCGACATTTTCATCCCCATTCCGGAGCGTACAGCGAACTTTGTTCGCTTGCGAGGGGGCGATCCAAATATCAGATTTGGATCTGCCATCAGGCGATTTGTGACGCTCCGGCACAAATCGCAGGCTGAAGCTTTGCTTCAGGTTGTGAAACAACAGTGCTTCAGCATGTTTTCGGCTTTCCAAGCAAAAACGCTTCCCACTTGTCCAGCACATCCTCACAGGTCTCTATATCAAAGTTATCGGCGGCGCCCACCAGCTCCGCCAGATACTTAGCGGATTCCGTTCCGAAGGAATACTGCTTCAGCTCTGAAATGAAGCTCTCGATCCGGTCCATATCCAGATCCTCCAGCGCCTCCCTGCAATTGATAAATGCGGTGAGAAGC
>CAMNLO010000298.1 GCA_946543095.1 uncultured bacterium | reverse complement strand
GGTCCCGGTGATGCGGCGGGGCAGGATCTTTCCCATCTCGGAGATGTATTTCCGAAGCTTGTTCGTGTCCTTGTAATCGATCACATTGTCCTTGCCGCAGAACACACAGACTTTCTTTCTTCTGTGCATATTGTTCTTTCTTCTCATGGGTCTTGCGCCGCCATCTCTATCGTAAGCCATTTTAATCCTCCTTAGTCAGGCCCCACGGGCCTTTATGCTCTCTAGTTGAAGGGCAGGTCTTCTTCGATCCCGTCGGGGATGTTGATAAAGTCATCCGCCGCGCCGCGATCCGATCCGCGGTCTGAGCCGCCAAAGCCCGGGCCGCCGCCGAAATCCGAGCCTCCGGCAGCCTCTGCCGCCCTCTTGCTCTCTGCGAACTCGATGCTCTCGGTGATCACACGCATGCTGTAGACCTTTTCGCCTGCGTTATTGGTGTAGTTGTCGTTCTGGAGTCTCCCCTCCACCACGACCTTGGTTCCTTTATGCAGATACTTCTCGCAGAACTCCGCCTGCTTGCCGAAGGCTGTGCAGTTGAAGAAATCCGCATCAGGATCCCCGTCTCTCTTAAACCTTCTGTCCACTGCCACGGAATATCTTGCTACAGCTGTCTGCTTCTCGCCGCTGGAATATCTGACTTCAGGATCTCTTGTGAGCCTTCCCATTAGAAACACTTTATTCATTGATACTGTCCTTTCTGTATCTGAAGATCACTCCTCAGACGGGGCAGCTTCGGGCGCTTGTGCTGCGGGTGCCTCAGCAGGCGCAGCAGGTGCGGCGGCAGCTTCCTCCGCCTTCGGCGCAATGTCCACAGCCGCGTCCCCTAATTCATCCTTTACGATAAGATAGCGCAGAACGCCGTCCGTGATACGGATACGGCTTTCCACCTCTGCAGGACATGAGGGCTCTGCCTCAAACTTGATGAAGTAGTAATAACCTTCGGTCTGCTTCTGGATCTCATAAGCCAGACGCCTTTTTCCGGTCTCCATCACCTTGGTGATCTCTCCGCCGAAGTTGGTCACCAGCTCCTTCACCTTTTCAAGGGTCGCTGCCCTGGTCTCGTCCTCAGGCTTTGCGCTTAAGACGACGGCCAATTCATACTTTGTCATTCTCTTTCTACCTCCTTATGGTCTGTAGTGTTAACCAGGCTCTCAAAACGAGGGCAAGGAAATTACCGCCCCTATGGGGCGGGCCATCACGGACTTTTAGAATAGCATACTCAAATGGGAAATGCAAGCATTCTTTATGATACTGTGTGTCCGGTGTGAAGGGAATATTGCAATTCAGCGGACGGCAGGCCGCTGAATTGTAACGAAGGAATCCTCAATGGCACCCTCCGGGCAGACTGCCCTGCACTCTCCGCAGCGGATGCATTCCCTGTCCGCCACCTTCTTTACATCCATTTTACAGAAACGGACGCAGGCGCCGCAGCCCGTGCACTTTTCCCTGTTTACCCTGACGCCGAAAAAGGAAACCGGATTGAACAGGGAATAAAATGCACCCAGGGGGCATATGAATCGGCAAAAGCCCCTAAAAAACGCAAGGCATAAGATCACGCAGAGGATCAGCAGAAACACCTTTAAGGAAAACAACCCTCCGATGCTGCCCCTCAGGCCCTCATCGGAAAGCACTAACGGGATCCCCGCCTCCAGTGTTCCCGCAGGGCAGATATATTTGCAGAAGGAGGGATAGAGGGTGATGGCGGGAAGCACCGCCACAAACAGCACCAGAAGCAGATATTTAAACAGCGACAAAAACCCGGTCGCCCTGCTCTTTTTTACTTTGAGAAAAGGGATCCTGTAAATAAGCTCCTGCAGAAAGCCGAAGGGACAGAGAAATCCGCAGATCACTCTTCCAAACAGCACGCCGAAGAGACACATGGTGCCCATCACATACATGGGAACGCTCAGCACATGGCGGGCAAATGCACCCTGCAGGCTGCCCAGGGGGCAGGACAGAATGGCTCCCGGACAGGAATAGCAGTTCAGGCCAGGGGCACAGACTACCTTTGACCGTCCTTTATAGATATTTCCTGTAAGAAATCCGTAGAAATGCGCGTTATAAAGAACCGCCGACAGCAGCTGGATATAGCGCCGTTTCAGATCAGACAGCTTTCCGGATGCTCCCTCCATCAGCCGATCCCGATGCATTCCATGCAGATGGCGACCGCTTTGGCCCACACATCAAAATAACCCTTCGTCAGGATCCCGAACAGAAGCATCCCTGCGGCAACGCCCAAAAGCGATAACCTGAGGGTCGTGGCAGAATCCCCTTTCCCCAAGCTACTCAAGATAGTCCTCCAGACGTTCCACCACATCCCCGATAAATTTCCCGTTCATCACTTCCCCGACCACATGTCCCTCGCTGTCCACAAAGAAGGCTGAGGGCACCTGGTTAAACCAGGACGACACGGTATACAGACTGTCGCTTAACCGCAGGTTCGTAAAGGATGCACCGGAATCCCTGAGGATGTCTTCCGCGGTATCCACATTATTGTCGATGCCTTCGTATACATCCGACAGGATCCCGATCAGATTGATATTGTCCGGAAGAGCGTCGTACAATTCCGCATAATCCGGCATCTCCATGATACAGGGCTGGCAGTAGCTGCCCCAGAAATGGCAGATGGTGAGATCGTAATCCGCAAAGATACTGCTGTCCACCGGTTCCCCCTCCAGAGTCACCGTCTTAAAAGAAAGGGTGTTCTTCGAGAGAGCGCCCGCAGGAATGTTTACGGGCAACACAGTGGATTCCTCTTCCGCCGGCTCCTCCCCGGACTCTTCCTCTGCCCCGGAGATTTCCTCAGCCGCCTCTTCCTCCGATTCCTTTTCTTCCTTTTCTTCCCTGTCTTCCTTTTTGCCGTCCTGCCGATCTTCCTTTTCGCTGCTGTCCTCTTCGTCCTCTTCTTCCTCTTCGGCAGTGTATCTGCGTCCCGAAGCTTCTTCCTTCTCCTCCGGGATCAGCATGAGAACAATGAACAGCACTCCCAATGTGGCAAGAGCGATCAATAACACATATCCGATCTTCTGTAACACCTTTATCTCCTCGTATAATAGTTTTATAAGTAATATTTCTACTCTGTTTCTCTCT
>CAMNLO010000297.1 GCA_946543095.1 uncultured bacterium | reverse complement strand
GATCAGAAGGGCCATCCTGTGGAGATCGGTTTACGGGAAGCCAATGAGGCCACAAGGCTCATCGAGGACTGTATGCTGGCGGCCAATGAGACTGTGGCGGCCCATTTCCATGAGCTGAAAATGCCCATGGCCTACCGCTATCACGGGGAGCCGGATCCTGAGCGGGTCTTACAGCTGTTTGAGATGCTGAGCCGCCTGGGGGTGTCCCTCAGGACAAAGGGGGGAAGGCTTACCCCCAGGGATGTGCAGAGGCTTCTGGATAAGGTCAAGGGAAAACCGGAGGAGGCGCTGGTGAGCATGCTGACCCTCCGCAGTATGCAGCGGGCCATTTACAATGAAAAGCACTGCACCCATTTCGGCCTTGCTTCCGACCACTATCTCCATTTTACCTCCCCCATCCGCCGCTACCCGGATCTCTTTGTCCACCGTATCATCAAGCACATCTTAAGAAACCGGATGAACGAGGACAGACTGGTGCACTACGAGGAAATCGTCCACGGCGTCTGCGAGCATTGCTCCGCCACGGAGCGGGCCGCGGAGGAAGCGGAGCGGGAATGCGATAAGCTGAAGAAATGCGAGTATATGGCGGACCGCTACGGAGAGGTGTTTTCCGGCAGGATCTCCGGCATGATCGACAGCGGCTTTTACGTGGAGCTGCCGAGTTCCGTGGAGGGAATGGTGGGGATCAGGGACCTGAAGGGAGACCGCTTTCATTTCCGAAAGGATCTTTACTGCATCGAGGGAGAGCGGACAAAAAAGCGCTTTTGTATCGGGGATGAGGTGAAGGTCTATACGGTTTCCGTGAACCCCTATGCCCGCACCATCGATTTTGAATTGGCTTGACAGGAACAGGGTATTTGTTTACAATCTGCTTATCACGAAGTGATCACCAAAGGAGTATATCTTGGACCCCGATATAGGCGATGCCATACAAATCTTAATCTTATTTGTTCTTCTTTTTTTATCCTCTTTTTTTTCCTCTGCGGAAACAGCCTTCACTACCGTTAACAGGGTGCGTATGCGCGCACTCGCGGAGGAAGATGATAAAAGGGCGAAAACCGTTCTGGAGATCCAGGAGGAGCATTCCAGGATGCTGACAGCCATTCTCATCGGCAATAATATTGTAAATCTGTCGGCCTCCGCCTTGACCACCTCTTTGGTGCTGGCCCATTTCCGGAGCATTTTCGTGGGGGTTTCCACCTTTATCCTCACCACCTTTATCCTGATCTTCGGCGAGATCGTTCCCAAGAGGCTGGCGGCGGGAAATGCGGAGGAATTCTGCTTAAAGCACGGGGAGATCCTCCGGGTCTATATCATTCTGACAACGCCTCTTTGTGTGGTGGCGGGCGCTCTTGCGGGCCTGTTTTTAAAGCTGGTGAGGGCAGAGGCGGGGGATCCCTACTCTGCCATGACGGAGGAGGACTTAAAGACCTATGTGGATGTGGGCCATGAGGACGGGGCCATCGAGTCCGACGAGAGAGAGCTGATCTACAATGTGTTTGATTTTTCCGACGCCGCGGCAAAGGACGTCATGATCCCCAGGGAGGATATGGTGACCATCGAGGCGGAGGCCGGTTATGAAGAGCTCTTCGGGATCTTTAAGGAGAATATGTACACCAGGATCCCGGTGTATGAGGAGGATCCGGATAAGATCGTGGGCCTTGTGAACATCAAGGATTTCCTTTTGCTGGAGGATAAGGACAGCTTCCATGTCCGGGATATCCTGAGGGAAGCCCACTACACCCACGAATTCAAAAAGATCGACGATCTGCTGACGGAGATGCGTGAGAAGGCCGTCAACATCTGCTTCGTGTTAAACGAATACGGCACCACCGTGGGCATGATCACCATGGAGGACCTTCTGGAGGAGCTGGTAGGGGAGCTGAGAGACGAATACGATCATGATGAGGACGAACAGATCCACAAGATCTACGAGGATCAGTACCTCATCGCTTCCGGCATGAAGTTGGATGATATCAATGACGCTTTGGGAACGGATTTCGATTCCGAGCATTTTGATTCCCTGGGGGGTATCATCATCGAAAAGCTGGACCGGATCCCGGAGGACGGGGATACTGTTTCCCTGGACAACGGCACCGTGTTGAAGGTCCGGGGCATTAAGGACAACAGGATCGAAAAGGTCCTGGTGGTGTTGCCGGGAAAGGAAGAGAAGACAGAGGAAACAGAGGAATCAAAGGGTTAACATAACACCTGATCTGTTTCCGGTTTATAAATGGAAACCGCCATATGGTAGTCATTGGCAAACCGCTCCGCGTGAAAGCCGGCGGTTTGATATTCTCCCTTCAGGTCCCGGATCTCCCCGGTGACGCCGTCGGGATCCCTTATCACGTCGATCCTGCAAAAGTCCAGGGATAATCCCCGTCCGGTAAGCTTCATATAGGACTCCTTGACGGAAAACAGAAGAAACCATTCCGAGGGAAGGCGGTAGAGTCCGGAGCGTTTTTCGTTCTCCGTGAGGATGCGCTGCTGCATACCCTCGGAAAGCCCTCTTGGCTCCTGCAGATCGATTCCCACCTCCGCGTCCGCAAAGGCCAGTACCACATGGTTTCCGGAGTGGGAGAGATTATAGAAAAGACCGGGGCAGGAAAGGTACGGCTTTCCCTGCTCCCCAATGAGGATCTCAGTCCCGGAGGGGCATTTTGACAGCATCTTATCCTCCAGATACCCTGCCCCCAGCATCAAAAGAGCCGACTGCTCATGCTTCATGGACAGGATCCGCGCTTTTCTTTCGGGAGTGCACAGGGAAAGCAGCTCCTCTCTGTTCATGCTCCGGATCTGATCCGTGCTTACATTGAATATTTCCAGCATGTTATCATTCTACAATGAAATGTTCAAAATTGCACGTTTGACATTGGCAAACCTGAAGTTTGCCTCGTCATTGGAGGAAGTTTGATTGACATCTTCCCGTACTTATGGTAAATTGTACAAGTTATCTTGTCAAAACTACGCAGAAAGGCGGTGATTTCATTGAAGCATATCATCACGATCACAACCAGAGATCTTAAGGAATCCGCAAAGAAGGGTGGCTGCGGCGAGTGCCAGACCTCCTGCCAGTCTGCCTGCAAGACTTCCTGCAC
>CAMNLO010000296.1 GCA_946543095.1 uncultured bacterium | reverse complement strand
AGCATAAAGCAGAGCAGGTCCCCCGGGATGCATCTGCCGGGAAAACGTCTCCGGAAGCCAGGCGTCTGGAAGAACCATCGGAGAAGAGCCCTGAAAAACCGGCCGAAAAGCCGGAAGAGACAGTGCCTGCATTCCCGGCGGAAGAGTCCGGAAAGCGGGAAGAGACAGTGCCTGCATCCCTGGCGGAAGAGTCCGGAAAGCAGGAGGAGATTCTGCCGGCAGCAGCGGCGCAGTCTGCCGGGAATCAGGGAGAGCTGCCCACGCAGGCTTCGGAAAAACAGACCGGAGAACACGGCGGGGAGCCTGCTGCAGTACCGGAAGAAGAGAAGCAGCTTTCTCTCTTTGATGAAAAGCTGCTGACACCGGAGGCCAGAAGCCGTCACAGGCTGATCGGACAGCTGTTTGCCACCTACTGGCTGGTCCAGTATGAGGATACGTTTTACATCATCGACCAGCATGCCGCCCACGAAAAGATCTATTATGAGAGGTTCGTGAAGGAGTTCCGGGAGCAGACCGTGAATACCCAGTATATCAGTCCTCCCATGATCGTCTCCCTCACGCTGGAGGAGGAGAATGTGCTGAAGGCCAATATGGAATACTTTGAAGGCTGTGGTTTCGAGATCGAAAACTTCGGCGGACGGGAGTATGCCATCAGCGGCGTCCCTGCCACATTGTATTCCTTCGGCGAAGAGGAGCTGTTCCGGGAAATGCTGGACGGACTGGTGTCCGACGGGAGCAAGGACCGGCTTTCCATTTTTGCCTCCAGACTGGCGACCATGGCCTGCAAGGCGGCGGTCAAGGGAAATCATACCCTTTCATCCAGAGAAGCGGATGAGCTGATCGACGAGCTTCTTTCCCTGGAGAATCCGTATCATTGTCCCCACGGAAGGCCGACGATCATCGCCATGACCAAAACGGAACTTGAAAAGAAATTCCATCGTATCGTGTGAGCGGAATGCGTAAGGGAACCATGAAAAAACCATTGATCGTACTTACGGGACCCACAGCGGTCGGAAAGACCAGTCTGTCTGTCAGACTGGCCAAAGCCATCGGCGGAGAAATTATCTCTGCCGATTCCATGCAGGTCTACCGGCATATGAATATCGGATCCGCAAAGATCATGCCTGAGGAGATGGAGGGAGTCCCCCATCATCTGGTGGATATTCTGGATCCCCGGGAGGATTTTCATATCGTCCGTTTTCAGGAAATGGCGCTGAAAGCGATGGAGGGGATTTATGACCGGAACCATATTCCGATGCTGGTGGGAGGAACCGGGTTTTATATCCAGGCCGTGACCCGGGGAATTGATTTTACTCCGGCCGAGCAGCTGGATGACAGAAGAGCCGAGCTGGAGCAGCTGGCCCGGGAAAAGGGGTCTGCATATCTTCACGGGCTTTTACGGGAGCAGGATCCGGAAGCGGCTGCGGCGATCCATCCCAACAATGTGAAGCGGATCATCCGGGCTCTGGAATTTTATGAACAGAACCAGAAGCCGATCTCGGAACACAACCGGGAGGAACGCCGTAAGGAATCTCCCTATGCACTGACATATTTTGTGCTGGACATGCCCAGAGATCTTCTGTACCGCCGGATCGATGAGAGGGTGGACCGGATGATGGAACAGGGCCTTCTCGAAGAGGTGCAGAGTCTGCTTGCCATGGGAGTCCGGAGACCGATGACTTCCATGCAGGCGATCGGCTATAAAGAGATCGCGGATTATCTGGAAGGAAAGTATTCTCTGGAGGAGGCTGTGCGGGTCCTGAAAAGGGACACACGGCATTTCGCCAAACGACAGCTTACCTGGTTCCGAAGAGAGCCGGATGTGATCTGGGTGGAGAAGGATGCCTTTGACTATGATGAAGAGCGGATCCTGGATCACATGATAAAAATAATCGATAGAAGGAGTCGTAACATTGAAACTGACAGATCTGTACAGCCGGATGGGGATCAGCCCTTCGGTATGTGAATTTGGAGAGAAACTGCAGGATGACCTGCAGGAGCAGTTCGCCCGGTTTGACAAAACGGCGGAATACAATCAGATGAAGGTCCTTCTGGCCATGCAGCAGAACCGTGTAAGCGAGGAATGCTTCCAGGCCTCCACAGGCTATGGGTACAATGATTATGGAAGGGAGACGCTGGAAAAGGTCTATGCGGACACCTTTCATACGGAAGCCTGCCTGGTCCGTCCACAGATCACCTGCGGAACCCATGCGCTTGCCATCGCGCTTTTCGGCAATTTACGGCCGGGCGATGAGATCCTGAGCCCGGTGGGAAAGCCCTATGACACGCTGGAGGAAGTGATCGGAATCCGGCTGTCCCGGGGATCCCTTGCCGAATACGGAGTGACCTACCGGCAGGGGGAACTGAAGGAGGACGGGAGGTTTGATTATCCGGCGATCCGGGAAGCTCTGAACGAGCGGACACGGCTGGTGGAGATCCAGCGTTCCCGGGGCTATCTCACCCGTCCTTCCTTCTCGGTCCGGCAGATCGGCGAACTGATCTCGTTTATCAAAGGCATCCGGCCGGATGTGATCTGTATGGTGGATAACTGCTACGGAGAATTTGTGGATACGATAGAACCCTCGGATGTCGGGGCCGACATGACGGTGGGCTCCCTGATCAAAAATCCGGGAGGCGGGCTGGCTCCCATCGGAGGCTATATCGCCGGCACCCTGGAATGTGTGAAAAACGCGGCTGCCCGCATGACCTGTCCGGGACTGGGAGCGGAGGTAGGCGCTTCATTGGGCGTAAACCGTTCCTTCTATCAGGGTTTTTTCCTGGCTCCCATGATCACGAAAGGTGCCCTGAAGGGAGCTGTTTTCGCGGCCAGTGCCTTTGAAAAGCTGGGATTTGCGGTTACACCGACAGGAAGTGAACCCCGCAATGACATTATCCAGGCCATCACGCTGGGCTCGCCGGAGGGAATCTCGGCCTTCTGCAGGGGAATCCAGCATGCGGCCCCGGTGGACAGTCATGTGGATCCGGAGCCTTGGGACATGCCGGGCTATGACAGCCCGGTCATTATGGCTGCAGGTGCTTTTATTCAGGGCTCCTCCATCGAGCTTTCGGCGGACGGACCCGTAAAGCCGCCCTACAATGGCTATTATCAGG
>CAMNLO010000295.1 GCA_946543095.1 uncultured bacterium | reverse complement strand
AGACCTCCCGGACCCCCTGTGCGCGGTCTTTGGCATCCAGGCTTACCACCAGATCGAACCGGAGGGTCTTTTCCTCTTTATCCAGATAAAAGCCGTGCATCTGCAGCACATTGGGATCCGCCATAGCGATACTGCTCACCTTCCCTCTTGCCGCCACCGCTTCCGGATCTTTGGTGTTATAGGAATACACACTGATGGCCGAAAGCATGACTCCGTGCTTCTCATACACTTCCATGGAGACCTTCCGGATCAGCTTGTCGATATCGTCCGCCGATAAGGTGTCCGGCACCTCGATGTGGATGGAGCCGGTGTAGGACTCCGGTCCGTAATCGTGCAGGATCAGGTCATAGGCCCCGTTGATCTCCGGATGGGCCGCGATGGTGCTTCTGATCTCTCTTGCCAGCTCAGCATCCACGCTTTCTCCCAGGATCCTGGAAAGGGTCCCCGTGAGCATCTCTATGCCGGATTTTATGATCACCATGGCGATGACGGCGCCCAGATATGCCTCCAGGGAAATATGGAACATCAGGTAAACGGCTGCCGCCACAAGGGTGGAAGCGGAGATCCCGGCGTCCATTGCCGCATCCTCCCCGGAATTCACCAGAGAATCGGAGTGCACCGCCTTTCCCACATTCTTCACATAAAAACCCAGAGCGATCTTCACAAGCACCGCCACCCCCACGATCACAAGGGCCACCGGGGAATAATCCGGGATCTCCGGACGGAGGATCTTTTTGACGGACTCCGCAAAGGCCGTGATGCCCGCGTACAGCACCAGAAGGGAAATGCACATGGCGCTTAAATACTCGATCCTGCCGTAGCCGAAGGGATGCTTTTTATCCGCCTCCTTCCCCGCCAGCTTTGTGCCGATAATGGTGATCACGGAGGAAGCTGCATCCGACAGATTATTCACCGCATCCATCACGATGGCGATGGAATGGGAGCCGATCCCGATCGCGGCCTTAAAGCCTGCAAGGAACACATTGGCCAGGATCCCGATGACGCTGGCGCGGATGATCGTTTGGTCGCGATTTTCCATTATTTCCCTTTCGTTAATACACTAAAATCATTCTAGTTACAGAACGTTAGCCTGTCAAGATATAAGTGAATGTTTTGTCTCAGAAACGAAGCTTTTGTTCCACCTTCACCGGTGCCTTCACCAAAGAGGCGAACACTTCCCCGTCCTTCGGACTCCCAACAATGCTTCCGTAATGGATGGGGATCGCCGTTTCCGGGCGCATCTCGTTGATCAGCTCCGCCGCCTGCTTCGCGTCCATGGTGTAGGTGCCCCCGATGGGGATCAGCGCGATATCGCACCGGACAGCCTTCGCCTCGGCTGTGGCGTCCGTGTCCCCGGCGATATAGATCCGTCTGCCGTCTGCCTCCAGAAGATATCCGACCCAGCCTGCGCTCTTCGGATGGAAGGGCTTCAGAATGTTGTATGCCGGGATGGTCTCAAGATGCACTCCGCCGATGTCCAGCTGCTCCCCCGGCATCACGGCAAGGATCTTCGCCACCTTCCCGGCAAGGCCCTTCACCCGGCCCTCCATCTTCTTCGGCACCACAAGGATCGTTTCGCTGCAGGCGGCTTTCAGAATGTCTTCCTCTGAAAAATGGTCGTAGTGGTCATGGGTGATCAGAATACAGGCTGCATCCCCAAAGGATCCCCGCAGCTGGAAGGGATCTGCGTAGATGATCCCGGCCCCGCTTGTGATCCGGATGCTGCTCTGTGTAAATACCTGAATGTTTTCCGTCATGTTTTCCTCCAATGCCGCTTCATTGATGCCCTGTTACTCTGTCATCACATTGTAACATTGCCCGGTGAAAACAGGAAGCCGGAAACCCTGACAGCTTCCTATTCCAGCATCGCCTCCGCCACCGGGACAAGGAAGTATTCCTGTCCGTCAATGACCCTGCGGATGACCTTTCCCCGGTCCCCGGATATGCGGACGGATTTCGGCCTGCGCTGGCGGAGGCCCTCCTCCGTGAGCAGCTCGCCTGCAGGGGCCTCCTCCTCTTTGGAAGGTTCCTCTTCTTCCGGCTTCTTTTCCTCTTCCTCATGCAGACGGATGGGAGGCGCCAGGGTGTTCAGGGTCCCGGTGTCAAGAGAGGGGATCAGGGCATTCTCCTCCCCCGCTGCCGCATCCTCCTGCAGATAAAGATAGGGGGCTTTCTCCCCGGAATCCCCATTCTCCCGGGGGGCCTCCTCCTCGATGACCTGTGCTGCCCCGGCTTCCGGTATGGGGGCGGGGCTCACTGCGGCAGGCTTTTTTCTTTCCGGTTTCATGATCCCGGGGAGCGCCTGTCCGAAGAGTGCGGAAGCGATGTCCAGCTTTTCCGTGCGGAAGCACATCACCTGGCCGTCATCCGCACTCCTGTCGATGAAGGAGGGAAAGAGGAAGCCAAAGGAGGGGGCATCGATCTTCCGGACTGCAGGATTTTCCATCAGACTCCCCTGCTCCTCGTCAAAGCCCAGGCTTCCCGCATCTGTTTTCAGGGGACAGACCGCCGTGATGATAAAGGGGTAATCCTCCTCCGACTCTCCGTCGATCTTGAGTCTGTCCGAAGTCTTAATGGGGATGCTGTAGGTATAATGAAGAAGAAGGACCATGTAGCCCTGTCCCTCCGGCAGCACCTTCGCAAGCTTTTCATAAAACACATGAAGAAGCTCTTCGTTCTCCAGCTTCGTGCCGCACAGCTTCGAGAAGAGAAACTGCAGCCCGTCCTTCTCCCTGTCCTCCTTCCGGAACACGATCTCCGTATGGTTATTGGGAAGCGCCTTTCGGAATATGGTATAAAGCTTCCGGATCATCCTGTCCTCCCGGAGCAGCAGCTTTTCGCGGAATTCCCCCCGGATCTCTTTTTCAAAGGTGATCATGCAGCCTGCCAGATTGCCGGCCGCGCTCTCTCCCTCCACATATTTTGAAAATAGCTTTCGGATCTCCATGATCCCTGATCTGTCCATTCCTGCCTCTCTCCTTTTTTGCTGTCAGCATTTTTATCATCCCCGTATTTTCTCACAAACCGTTCCGCCGCGCAATGATCCCCGCCCGCTTTACGTGCTAAGGAAATGCTGAATAATTCAGCATTTCCTTAGCCCCTCCGGGGGATCGCA
>CAMNLO010000294.1 GCA_946543095.1 uncultured bacterium | reverse complement strand
AGGAAGCGCTCCGCGTTTTCCTTCGCCACCACCACGGCCATCCTCTCCTGGGATTCGGAGATGGCAAGCTCCGTTCCCCCAAGGCCCATATATTTTTTCGGCACCTTGTCCAGATCCACCGAAAGGCCCTCCGCCAGCTCCCCGATGGCCACGGAGACACCTCCCGCGCCAAAATCGTTGCAGCGTTTGATCAGGAGGCTTGCTTCTTTATCCCGAAACAGCCTCTGGAGCTTTCTTTCCGTGGGGGCATTTCCCTTCTGGACCTCTGCCCCGCAGGTGGTGAGGGAGGAATCCGTATGGGCCTTGGAGGAGCCTGTGGCGCCTCCGATGCCGTCCCGTCCGGTCCTGCCTCCCAAAAGGATGATGAGGTCCCCGGCTTCCGGTCTCTCCCGTAATACCTGGCTTCTTTTGGCGGCGCCCAAAACAGCCCCGATCTCCATGCGCTTTGCCACATAGCCGGGATGGTAGATCTCCTCCACGAGCCCCGTGGCCAGGCCGATCTGATTGCCGTAGGAGGAATAGCCCTCTGCGGCGCCTCTTACGAGCTTGATCTGGGGAAGCTTTCCCTTTAAGGTCTCCCCGATGGGCTTTGTGGGGTCTGCCGCTCCCGTGACCCGCATGGCCTGATATACATAGCCCCTGCCGGATAAGGGATCCCGGATGGCGCCGCCCAGGCAGGTGGCCGCCCCGCCGAAGGGCTCGATCTCCGTGGGATGATTATGGGTCTCGTTCTTAAAGAATAACAGCCATTCCTCTTCGTGAGGGCCGTTTTCGTCCGTAACGGTGATGGGGACCACAATGGAGCAGGCATTGTTTTCTTCGGAATCCTCCTGGTCGGAAAGCTTTCCCTCCGCCTTCAGCTTTTTCATGGCGATCAGCGCCAGGTCCATAAGGCAGAAGCTCTTTTCCTTTTCCCGCTCTCCGTAGAGCTCCTTTCTGGTGTCCAGATAGCTCTGGTAGGCGGTCTCAATGGGGATCTTGTAGAAGCCTTCATCGATTACGACCTCTGTGATCTCCGTGCCGAAGGTGGTATGGCGGCAGTGGTCGGACCAGTAGGTGTCCAGCACCCGGATCTCCGTTTCCGTGGGATCCCTGTGCTCCTCATTTTTGAAATAGTTCTGGATATGCCTGAAATCCGCAAAGGTCATGGCCAAAGAAAGGGACCCATAGAGCTTTCTCAGTTCCTCCTCGGAAAGCTCCTGAAAGTCCTCAAACACCGGCACATCCTCTGCCTCCGGATAGCGTTCCTCCAAAGTCTCCGGCTTTTCTCCCGATGCCTCCCTGGAGTCCACGGGATTGATCAGGTAGCTTTTGATCCTGGCGATATCTTCCTCACTGAGCTCTCCCAAAAGGGCATAGCAGTCTGCGGTTTTTACACGGATGCTGCCTTCGCTCTCCCGCTCTTCTTTTAAAAGCTCCACACACTGGATGGCGGAATCCGCTCTCTGGTCGAACTGCCCCGGCAGATATTCCACCGCAAACCGGACATAGCCCTCCCCCGGCTCCCACTGCTCCGGAAAAAGGTCGTCCACCGGAGGCTCCGCGAACACGGTCCTGCAGGCGGTTTCCAGCTCCTTTTTCGTCAGCCCCTCCACATCATAGCGCACTGCCTTCCGGACTTCCTTTAACCCCGGGATATGCAGATAATCGGAGAGCTCCTCACACAAAGCCTTTGCCTTCACGGCAAAAGCAGGTTTCTTTTCCACGTAGATCCTTGTGACCATGGGATTCCTTTCTAAATCGATTTTTTCTATCGGAAACAATTAAGCGCTTTCACTTTCATTCGTTTCCGGCCGCCGGTTGCACGCAGCAAAACAGCATATCAGCAATAATGCATCAATTTATTATAATTTAGAAGCAGGCCCATGTCAAAAAAGGCGGCTCCCGAAGGAACCGCCTGTCTGTACTCTGCTGAACCTGTTTACTGAACCCCTGCCGCCTTGTAATACTCCTCAAACATTTTGTTGGTGGCATCCAGGGTCTGTTTGGAGATGTCCGGCAGCTCGCCGCCCCAGGCCTCCTCCGCCTGCTTGTAGCCCTTTTCGATGGCCTCCTGCATCTCCTTCATCTTGTCCACATCGCCTCCCGAAAGAGCTTTGGCGAAATCAAAAAGACGCTCCGAGGTCTGCTTGACGCCGAAATAGCCGTTTTCGGAAATGTCCTCCTGGGCCTGCTTTTTCGTGGCGGCATCCACGGTGAAATCGCCCTTCCTGAGGAAATTCCAGATATTATTGGAATCGTCTCCCGCGTTTGCGATGCCGAACTGCTTTGTCTGGCCGGAGATCAGGTCCTGGGCGATCTTCAGCAGCCGGCTCTTGTGGTCCTCCGCGTCCGCCTTCATCTTGCTGATGAGGTTTGCACGCTCGGTATCCGACATTTTGTTTGCGCTGTAGGTAAGCTTCTTTGCCTGGACTGCTCCCTTTTCCAGCACAACGCCTTCTTCCTGGCCCTGGGAAACCGCGGTCTTCCCTTCGGCCGCAGCAGGAGCAGCTTCCTTCGCCGCCGCGTTTGTTTTTGTCGTCTGATAGGAACTGCTGTAGCCTGTTACTTCTCCAACTCCGCTCACTGCCATTTTTACCTCCATTCTGAAGCGAAACGAAAAATCGCGAGGCAAATATCGGATTTGCCGATGCGATCCGGACCAGTGTCGCTTCGGCACCGATCCGGGTCTGAAGGAAATGCTTTCAGGCATTTCTTTCAAACTTTCTCCCTCCTTGTAACCCTCCGTGGCCTGCACGGTGGTGGCCGCGCAACTCCTTTTGCGCGGGAATCCGTCTTTTGCCGATGTAAAAGCCGCCAAAAACGGTATTCAATCCTTATATCGGACAGAGTCCTCCAAAACTTTAGGGGGTATCCTGAAAAATTTCCGCAAACTTCCGTAAAATGATCTGCGGGATGTCATTCCCGTCATGATCCTGATTCTCAATGGGGAAAAGCAGCCGGGGCAGAAAAGAAAACAAGGTAAGTGAAACAGCTTAACGGATTATGATTTGCAAATTCGCTCCGATTGGAATAAACTTTGTGTCATGTGGGGATATATTGAATTATTTATCGTAGCCTTTGTTTTCAGCACCGGGGGGATCCTGATCAAGACCTCCCGGCTCATGTGCGGTCCGGA
>CAMNLO010000293.1 GCA_946543095.1 uncultured bacterium | reverse complement strand
TCCACAAGATCTTTTAGTTTTACGGTCACGGGGTCTCCTCCTCATGAAAATAATTCCATATCTCTTCCGCGGCCCGCCTGTTGATGCCGGGAACCCGCAGCAGCTCCTCTGTGGATGCGTTTTTGATCTCCTCTATGGATTCAAAGCCCGACTGAAGCGCCTTTCTCCGTTTGGGACCCACTCCGGGGATCTCGTCCAGAACGGATCTTACCTGGGCTTTGCTCCTGAGGGAGCGGTGGAATTCTATGGCAAAACGGTGGGCTTCGTCCTGGATCCTGGTGATCAGCATAAACCCTTCGGAATGCCTGTCGATGGGCAGCTCCACATTCCGGAAATACAGCCCCCTGGTCCTGTGGTTGTCATCCTTCACCATACCGCAGACCGGGATATCCAGCTTCAGCTCCTTCAGAACCTCCAGGGCAATATTCACCTGGCCCTTGCCCCCGTCCATCAGCAAAAGATCCGGGAACCGGGTAAAGCTGCCATACTCCTCCTCAGTGCCCTCCATTTCCTCGATGCCATGCCGGAAACGCCTTGTCAGCACTTCCCTCATGCAGGCATAGTCATCCGCTCCCGCCACAGTCCTGATCCGGAATTTCCGATAATCACTTTTCTTCGGCTTACCCTTTTCAAAGACCACCATGCTGCCCACATTGGCGAAGCCGCTGATATTGGAAATATCATAGGCCTCCATCCGCTGAACCTGCTCCAGTCCTAGAATGTCCGCGATCTCCTTTGCGGCTCCGATGGTACGGCCCTCTTCCCGTTTGATCCGTTCTCTGTCCTGCGAGAGGATCAGCTCCGCGTTCTTAGCGGCAAGCTCCACCAGCTTTTCCTTGTCCCCACGCTTCGGGAACAGAAGCTTTACTCTTCCTCCCCGCTTTTTCGAGAGCCATTCCTCCAGAACTCCCGCATCCTCCAGCTCTGTCTGGAGCATCAGCTCCCTGGGCACAAAGGGAGTCCCGGCATAAAACTGCTTCACAAAAGCCGCCAGTATGCCGGCTTCATCGGAATCGGACACATGGGTCATATAGTAGTGCTCTCTTCCGATGAGCTTCCCGTCCCGGACAAAGAACACCTGCACCACCGCATCCTCCCTGTCCTTGCAGACCGCGATGATATCCCTGTCCTCCTGATCCTCATTGGAGATCTTCTGCCGCTGCGCCACCTCACGGACGCTTAAATAGATCTCCTTTAACCTTCCCGCTTTTTCATAATCCAGCTCTTCCGCCGCCGTTTCCATCCGGCTCTTTAATTCCCCCAGCAGCATTTCGTAATCTCCGGACAGAAAACGAAGGGCCCTGGCCACATTCTCCCCGTATTCCTCTTTCCCGACAAAACCCTGGCAGGGAGCATTGCACTGATGGATGTGATAATTGAGACAGGGCCGCTCCTGGCCTATATCCCGGGGAAGCTTTCTGGAACAGGTGCGGAGCAGGAACAGCTTGTTGATCAGCTCGATGGTGTCGCGAACGGCGCCGGCGGAAGGAAACGGGCCGAAATACCGGGACTTGTCCTTTTTCATTTCTCTGGAGAACAGGACCCTGGGAAACTCCTCGGACACAGTCACCTTGATATAAGGGTAGGTCTTGTCGTCCTTGAGCATCGTGTTATAGGGAGGGCGATGCTCCTTGATCAGATTGTTCTCCAGTACCAGAGCCTCCAGCTCCGAATCCGTTACGATATATTCAAAATAGGCCACCCTGCTGACCATGCGGTCGATCTGGGGCCCTCTGCCGACAATCTTCCGGAAATAGGAATACACACGGTTATGGAGATTCACAGCCTTCCCCACATAGAGCACGGAATCGTTCTCATCCCGCATGATATAGACTCCCGGCTCATTCGGGAGCTTTTTCAGCTCCTCCCGGATATCAAACATGGATGCCCGAGCTGCCGGAAAAGATTCCCTTATCTGACGAGTCGTCTGTTTGACTGCTTTGGTCAGTATCATTCCGGAATGCCTGTTCCTCTGTTCCCTGAGAGTTCTGTGAGGCACCCGGCGCCGTCTGAGGTTCCCCGTAGGCTCCTTGCACGGAGCTGCCCCGGGATACTGTCCGGCCTGCCGCGTCGGCTTCTCTCGGGACGCTGTCTCCGGCTGCTGTCTGACCGTTCTCCCCGGCTTCTCCCGGATCACCTCCCCGGGGTGCCGTCCCGGAAGCTGTCTCCTGATTTCCGGAAGCATCCGTCGGAATGCGGTTCAAAGCCTCTCCAGGATGCTCTGTCCCGGAGGGCAGGGACGACCCGGATATATCCGTATCCTGCTGGCGGGGAATGTCTCCTCCGTTCATACCGGAAGCATCATTCCCGGTAACGCTGCCCGTGGCCGGAGCATTTCCGGCGCCACCCTCCCGTTCCTTCGCAGGAGGCTCCGGCAGGCCCTTCTCCTCCCGGAAGATCCGCATGAATTCCTTGCCCGTGATGGTTTCCTTCTCGATCAGGTGCGCTGCCAGCTTATCCATTAACGCCCTGTTCTCCTTCAGCTTCTTCTTTGCTTCCTTATAGCAGTCCTTGAGGATCTTCATCACCTCATCATCGATATCCGCCGCCGTTTCATCCGCCACATTCAGAACGGAACGGCCGTCCAGATAACGGCTCTCCACGGACTCCAGGCTCATCAGCCCGAAGCGCTTGCTCATGCCGTACTGGGTCACCATATTTCTGGCGATCTTTGTGGCCCGCTCGATATCGTTGGCCGCCCCGGTGGTCACAGTGTCGAAAACGATCTCCTCCGCGGCCCGTCCTCCCAGAAGCCCGACGATCATGTCATGGAGCTCCCGTGCCGAGTTCAGGTACTTCTCCTCCTCCGGCACCTGCATCACATAGCCCAGGGCTCCCATGGTCCGGGGCACGATGGTGATCTTCTGCACCGGCTCGGAGTTTTTCTGCAGGGCGGCGATGAGGGCATGTCCCGTCTCATGATAGGACACGATCCTCCGCTCCTCTTTGCTGAGGATCCGGTCCTTCTTTTCCTTTCCCACTAACACCACCTCCACGGCGGTGAACAGATCCTTCTGGGAGACGAACTGCCTCCCCTCCTTCACGGCGTTGATGGCGGCTTCATTGATCATATTGGCCAGATCGGAGCCCACTGCTCCGCTGGTCGCCAGCGCGATCTCCTCCAGATCCACGGTC
>CAMNLO010000292.1 GCA_946543095.1 uncultured bacterium | reverse complement strand
CCGCTCCTATCTGGGCTCCAGCTCCGGATGCTCTCTGTAGAACTTCGCCTTGTCCTCATACATATTCTCATCCGCATGCCTTAAGGCCAGACGGACATTCCTGCTGCTTTCCTCCACGCTGCCCCCCAGGGCAAAGAAAACTCCCTCATAATGCCCGGAAGCCTTCCGGATCTCATCCATCTTTTTTGCAAGCTCTTCCATGGTGATATCCGTAACGATCAGGCAGAACTCATCCCCCCCTGCCCGGAAGATCTCCTCATTGGAAAAGACCTCCCGCAAAGCGGCGGCCGCATCCTTTAACAGGGCGTCTCCGGCATTGTGGCCCCTGGCGTCATTCACCCGCTTTAAGCCGTTTAAGTCGGCGAAGATGACCCCCACGCTGTTTGTCCCTTCGTTGGTCTCGGCACAGAGACTGTCCACGTAGTTATTCATCTCGTTACGGTTGTTCACGCCCGTCAGCATATCCTTGGAGCTCAAGATCTTCAGACGGTCCAGCAGCAGATGATTCCCCAGCTCCGAGCCCAGGATAAAGGTGGTGATCTCCAGGGTGTCCTTGATGTTCACCACATTCTCCGCGTCATAGTTCACGGCCCAGATATAGCCAAGGAGCTGGTCTCTGGACTTTAAGGGGAAGAGCACGATATTCTTGGCCCCTGCCGAAGTAAGGGATTCATACCATAAGGGATTCCTCTCCCGCACCACCTCCATGTCCTGTTCGTTCTTGATAATGAGGCAGTTGCTGCCCATGATCGTCCCCTTCCAGGAATCGGCGATCTCAAAAAAGGAATCGTCCACGTACTTCTCCATGGTCACAAGGGGGGTGTCTACGGAAAACGCCTCGCACAAAACGCTGCAGGTCCTTTCCTGCTCATCCATGATCAGGATGCAGCAGTGCTCCGCATCGCAAAGCTTCCGGATATCCTTGATGATATCCGCCATGGTGGCCTGAAAATCATTGCTTCCCCGAAGCTGCACGCAGGTCTTTAAAACACCGGCGGCGATCTCCGCAGAGGTGTTGGAAATGCTTGCGGAATCCGGCTCGAAATTGATCTCCATCACATACATGCAGTAGCAAAGATTCCCCTCGTCCGGCCAAAGGGGCAGAAAGCTCATGTTCAGCCACACCGGAAGCCTGTCGGGATGGGCGTAAGAATGGAGGCATTTCTTCTTCACCGCCGCGCGGTAGCAATAGTCCTCGAAATTCAGATCCCTGGTGAGATAATCAGTGTATTCGGAATTGGGAATGAATCGATCGGTGAGCATTTCCGCGCCGGGGGCAGGATGCTCGATGGAATCGATATAGGCACGGTTTCCCGTTACGATGCGGATCTTCCCGTATCTGTCCCTCTCCAGCTTTTCCACGGAAACAATACAGGTCATGGCTGCCATGCTGTCAGCGATCGTCTGAAAATCCATAGTATCCACCATACCGGGCACTGCTTCGGGGCTACGCATCGGCTCATTAATCTGACTAAGCGTAAAACCGTCCGAAGGATCGATGCGCCCGGCAGCATCGATCTGCACAATATCGCGCCTTTTTGATCACCGGATCAGTCCGGTCTTTCACACAGCCTGCTCCGGTGAAGGGATATCAGCACAATGATAACATGACAGCCATATCTACTGCAAAAGATTTGTTCAGAGATAGGAAACGGTTTCCTTCAGCTCTTTCCTGCTGCCATGGTTTTCCAGAGGGCCTGCGCCCTGGGCAGCGTATCCCAGATCCATTATCATCAGGATCTCCTCATTCTCCGGCAGCTTCAGCTCCTCCGCCAGCTGATCCAGATTGAAGAAATTGATCCAGCAGCTGTCCACGCCTTCGTTGGCGGCGGCCAGGATCATATGGGTAGCCACGATGGTGGCTTCCTCCACACCGGAATCCCTCTTTTCCCCGGGATAGGTGAAGACATTGTTTTTGTCAAAGGCCACAGCCAGGACGGTGCTGGCGCCATAGCGGCAGGGGGTCACCTTGTCCACCGCGGCAAGGCTCTCCTCGGACTCCAGCACATAGATATGCTGCTCCTGCAGGTTTTTCGCCGTGGGGGCAAGCCTTCCGGCTTCCAGAATGGCTTCCAGCTTTGCCTTCTCCACCTTCCTGCCGTCATATTTCTTGCAGGAATAACGCTTTTTTAAAACTTCTGAAAATTCCATGCTCTGCTCCTTTCCGAATCTTGGTACATGGCGGGACCGCCATGGAATAAAGTGCATTATCACGGGTATTGTATCACAAATTTCAATAGAAGGGCAGTTCTTTCATTCGCCGCGTTTCACCCGCGGGCCGCCTGATGCCATTCAGTCTGTTTTCTCATGCAGCATCTGACAAATCTGAAAACTCCCTTTTTACATTTATGCAGCTCATTATATATAATACAAAATACAAGTCAATTCCTGCATTGGAGTCATGCTTAGTGCGCTGAGACTATGACCCCGATCGCAAAAATCATGCATTGGAGTATTGGTTCGTCATGGACAGGATCATAGAATACCGTGTGCAGCCCGGCGACATTTCCCTCACCTCGGGCGGGCTCCTCGGAAAAGTACTGAATATCTGCATGGGACTGACCTCCCACGAGATCAGCCACGCAAAATTCACCCCGGGTGGCATCACAGTTTTGCGGGCGGCGGACAGCACCGATATGCAGGCGGCGGGCACCATCAATACGCGGATGGGAGACAGCACAGAGACGCGGACGGCGGGCAGCACCGATATGCGGGCGGGAAACACCGCGCCGCTTCCCGAACCCGTAACGGTAAACACCAGGGTGCAGGCCGGGGATCTTGTGCGCATCCTGTTTGCAGACTCCGCAGAGGAAGGCGGGGAGAAGGTCCCCCCTGCAAAAGGAGCACTCTCTATTCTTTATGAGGACGAGGATGTGGTGGTGCTGAACAAGCCTGCGGGCCTGGTCTCCCACCCCACCCACGGCCACCACAAAGACACCCTTGCAAACTATCTTGCTGGATACTATGAAAGCAAAGGGCTTACGGGAAAGCTCCGGGTGGTGGGGCGGCTGGACAAGGACACCAGCGGCGTCATCCTCTTCGCCAAAAATGCCCCGGCGGCGGCGAGACTCTTTCGGCAGAAGGAGACGGGGATCTGCCGGAAGACCTATCTTGCGGTGGCGGAGGGGACAGGGCTT
>CAMNLO010000291.1 GCA_946543095.1 uncultured bacterium | reverse complement strand
AAAAATCCGTTTCTGCAGATCATTTTCATCGGCGCGATGATGACCTCTCCGATGCTGATCGAGTATTTTTTCTGTCTGTTTACCTCTCATGCCTATGCCTGCGGGATGCTGCTCGGGGTGTGCGGAGCCTATTTTGTCGCAAAGGGCAGCAAGCCGATACACTACGCCGCCGGCGTCATTCTGATCCTGCTTGGCACCGCCACTTATCAATCCCACTTCGCATATGCGGCTGCAGTACTATTGACCTTCGTGCTGTACCGCGGCCTGATGGGAGAGTATAAGGACTGGAGATCCTTTTTCGGGGAGTGCTTTCGGTTTTTATCGGCAGCTGCATTGTCCCTTGCCGGCTATCTGCTGTCCGACAAAATCTATAGAGAGCTGAAGCATGTGGAGAAATGGGATTATAAGGGCTATGATACGCTTGCGGATACGGGAGTTATGACCTACGTTTCCAGGATCCCAATGGCCTGCCGCCTGTTTTTCAGACCGGACAGGGGTGTGTATCCTTCCTTTATCTCCAAGGTATACAAGGTGCTGCTGCTCATGCTGCTGTTTCTGATCCTGTACAGATGTGTGCTGCTTTGGAGGGAGTCCCGGAAAAAGATTGTTATGGCACTGCTTCCGCTTTTTTTGTTCCCGATGACCATTGGCATGATCTACATCATGTCTGAGGAGACTGCACCCAGAGTCTGGGGCAGCTATACCCTGGTCTATCTTTTATTCCTGCTTCTTCTGGAACAAAACGTCCTGTCGCTTGGGGAGGGGGTTCTCCGCCGGGCGGCTTTCGGGATCGGGGCGGGATTGATGCTTTTTATCTGCATCTGGTTTGCGGAATGCTCCAATGCGACCTATGTGAAGGGAGAAATGCTGCAATCCAGGGCCAAGGCTTATTTCACCATTCTGCTTGCGAGAATGCAGGGGACGGAAGGCTATGTTCCCGGGATGCCGGTCCACTACAGGAACAGCGAGCGCAATCTGATGGAGGATATCACTGTTAACGACTGTCTGCGGGAGGGGACCCTGCTGAATACAGACACCTTTATCACAGATTTTGTCTGGCAGAAGTTTTTTCAGGAATGGGTGGGGTACTGCCCCATTTCTGTTGAGGAAGAGTTTTTCACCGAAGAGGAAAGAAAGGCAATGGAGGAGATGCCTCACTATCCTGCGGATGGTTCCCTGAAAGTAATTCATGATGCAATCGTCGTTAACTTCTGAAAAAAGGATCCTGATCCTGGCCAATTCCTCCTCCGGGCTTTTGGAATTCCGGGGAGAGCTGATCAAAGCCCTTACGGAACAGGGTTATGAGGTTTCGGCGTCTCTGCCGGAGCCGGAGGAATAGGATCGCCTTGAGGCGCTGGGCTGCAGGGTTATCCATACTCCCTTTAACAGAAAAGGCATGAATCCGCTGCAGGATCTTGCCCTGTACCGCGAGTACTGCAGGCTGGTCCGAAGGGGAAAGCCTTCTGCGGTCCTGACCTACACCATCAAGCCCAATATCTACGGCGGCATGGCCTGCGCCGCGCTGAAGGTGCCCTGCCTTGCCAATATCACAGGGCTTGGCAGTGCTCTGGAGAATCCGGGGCTTCTGGGGAAGCTTGCCGCATTCCTTTATCGGATGGGTCTGAACAAGGACGCTGTTGTATTTGTGCAGAATCCCTCCAACAGGGATTTTGTGCTGAACAGGAGGCTGGCAAAGGAGGAGCAGGTACGGCTCTTGCCGGGAAGCGGCGTGAACCTTGAGCATTTTGCCCTTCTGCCCTTTCCGGAGGAAACAGGCTTCCTTTTTATCTCTCGGGTCATGAAGGAAAAAGGGATCGAGGAGTTCCTTGATGCGGCGAAGAAGCTGAAGGCGGAACAGCCGCAGCTTACCTTCACGATCCTGGGAGCCTGTGAGGAGGACTATGCCGGGCAGCTGGCAGGGCTGGTTCATTCCGGAGTGATCGAGTATCCCGGGAAGGTTCCGGACACCAGGCCCTATCTGGAAAAAGCCCAGTGCCAGGTGCATCCCTCCTTCTATTCCGAAGGGATGAGCAATGTCTGCCTGGAGGCGGCGGCCTCCGGCAGGGCAGTCATCACCACGGATCATCCGGGCTGCCGGGAGGCAGTCATAGACGGGGTCAGCGGGTATCTGGTAAAGCCGCGGGATGCGGCATCCCTGGAAAATGCGATGCGTGCCTTCCTTGCCCTTTCCCATGAAGAACGAAAGGCCATGGGGCTTGCGGGCAGGAAGCATATGGAAGAGCATTTTGACAGGCGGATCGTGGTGGGTGAGTATCTGGAAATGATCCGGAGACTGCAGAAGCGTTGAACGCGGATTGCGGGAATCCTTTCTTCCGTGTACAATGATGCGGCTGATCATGTATCGGTATGTTCGGGCAGCAGGCGCAGCGAGCTCCGCCGGCTGAAGGATCAGCCCGCTGTTTCACTCGCGAGATGAGACTGAGAGAATGAAGCTGTATGAAGAATTGAAAGCCCGCAGGGCAAAGCTTTCCCTTGTGGGGCTGGGCTATGTGGGGATGCCCATTGCCGTGGCCTTCGCGAAGGAGATCGAGGTCATCGGCTTTGATGTGAATGCGGAAAAGATCAAAGCTTATCAGGAGGGAAAGGATCCCACCGGGGAGGTGGGAGAACAGGGAGTGGGAAGCTCCACCGTCTGCTTCACCGCGGATCCCGCAAAGCTGAAGGAAGCGAGGTTCCACATTGTGGCGGTGCCCACGCCGGTGAATCCGGACCACACCCCGGACCTTAACCCCGTGATCTCGGCTTCCCGGACGCTGGGGCAGAATCTGACGAAGGGCTCCGTGGTGGTCTATGAATCCACGGTGTATCCCGGAGTGACGGAGGAGATCTGCGTGCCGGTGCTGGAAGCGGAATCCGGGCTGAAATGCGGCGTGGATTTCAAGGTGGGGTATTCTCCGGAGCGGATCAATCCCGGGGATAAGGTCCACCGTCTGGAGACCATCGTGAAGATCGTTTCCGGTATGGATGCGGAAACCCTGGACACTGTGGCGAGGGTCTATGAGCTGGTGGCAAAGGCCGGAGTGTACAGGGCCGGGAGCATCAAGGTGGCGGAGGCCGCGAAGGTCATCGAAAACAGCCAGCGTGACATCAATATCGCCTTTATGAACGAACTGTCCATTATTTTCCACC
>CAMNLO010000290.1 GCA_946543095.1 uncultured bacterium | reverse complement strand
TCCGCCTTTATCCCTATGGAAACCTTCGGGAGCCTGCTTATTTTGTTGCGCTTCAGCGTGTCCGTGGCCATGACCGTCCCCATTGCCTCAAGGCGGGGCAGCGCGTTTCTCATAAACGCAAACAGCTCATCCTCATCCAGCTCGGAATACAGCGTTCCGGACGTCTCATCCAATCTCTGAAAGATCTCCGGCAGGATATCCCCCACTTTGGACTCCGCCGCTCCGTTCCTGTGCGGAGCATCCGTTTCGTCATACAACAGACACTTAAGGCCCTGTCTTTCATATATTGCGTAGGGGATGCAGGACAGGATGCGATCCTCCGGATAATCCAGCCGGAAAAGAAAACGCGGCAGCTCCCGTTCGTAATCCTCAAACTCCATTCCCTTTGTGATCACATTGCCGTATTCCCTGAACACAGGCAAAAGATTCCTGCAAACGGAGCCGATCTCCGATTCACGGATATATAGCTCGTCATTCCATTTCAAAAGATTCAGCAGCTCCTGGGTCTTTTCCGTACCCTCCGTATTGACGCGGAAGATGACCTCCCCGTCATCCATATAAAGTGTGTTTCCTCCGGAATAAAGAAGCTTTGCGGGAGTAATCCTCAGGGACGCGCCGTAGGCCGTTTTTCGGAGCGTGGCGCCAAGTCCCTTTTTCTCAAGAAGGATCATCCGCTCCTTCTCTTCATCGAGAGTCACCTGCATTCCGTCCGCCAGCTCCATAAAGCTGTCGAATTCCGGGCCGGACAGCACCACATACCGTTCCGCCCTCCCGCTCGAGAGCATAAAAAGCTGTTTTTTATAAAGACCTTTTTCCTCTGCTGTCATCAGACCTGACAAAAACTCCAGGATATCACCGGAGGCAGGCTCAAAATACTGTCTTCCCAACCGGTATTCATTCCTGCCGATCGCATAAAGCTCCCCACTCCTGTATGCCATCAGAAATGACCTGATATCCTTTACAATAAGAGCTTTCCTGGTGTTTCCGGCACGGAGGTCCAGTAGCATTTTCCCCTGTCCCCTTGTGAGGTCGCATTCGATCCGCATGGGATCGATATTTCGCTGCAGCTCCTTCCAGACGGGGAGGGAGCCGCCCTCATTGCCCTTCAATAAAGACAAAAGTCTGAGATCCGTTCTTTTCAGAACCCCCGGCAGGAAGGGATCCTCTGTGTTGGTCAGACTGGCAAGGCGCTCATGAAGGCGGGTGCCGCGAAATACATCCTCTCCCTTCCTTGATATCATATATGCGCACAGCAGTCCTGCCACATGGGGGCAGCCGTAGTGATCCTCCGCAAAGCTTTCGCAGGAGCATTCCGTTTCGCAGATCAGGCTCATGCCCTCATGGATCCTGATATGGCAGTCATGCTCCCTCCCAGAGGTATTCACCCCTCTCTCCACCCAGCCAGCATAAAGAGAGGTCGTTTCTTCCGAATACTTTCTTTCCGTCAGCTTCTCAAGATCGCCGGAATAATACAGCTCGGCGCCCTGCACCAGCTCCTCCTCCGTAAAGAGTCTGAAACAGTCCTTTAATTCCATTTACCTCTTCCTCTTCGGTACTGCTTTGACCGCCGCATTCCTTTTCGCGGTTTTGACTGCCTTTTTTGCGGCAGCCTTCTCCTCCAGTTTATTCCGGTATTCCGCAAGCTGCTTCGGACAGTTCTTCCGGGAAAAACCGTTCAGACAGATCAGGGGCAGCGTCTTTGCCTCTTTTTTAAAGATCTCGGTCAGAGCGGAACGGTAAGTATCTGAGGCTCTCCACCAGCGGAGCGAATCCAAAACCTTTTCTCCGACTGCCAGAGCATCCTCCGGTCTGCCGTATCGGTGAAGCGCCGCCACAAGCTTCCGGCAGATTTCCATGATAGGTTCGATATAGCCGCTGCCGCGGTAATAATAGCGGTATTCATTCTCGCGGATCAGCTCCACGAGCTTTTCCATGCTGCCTTCCTGCAGGAAAAGGCCGTTTTGCGCAATAGCTCCCAGCTCCTCGGCGGAAGGAAGAGCGAACACCTCTTCATCAGGATATCTCTCCCTCCATAATGACTGAGCACTTCTCTGATCCAGGTCCTCAGTACTGTAAAGAAACCTGTTATCCAGCGCCCTTACGGGCAATTTGTAAGCGCCTTCCGCTGCTCTGTCAAAATACTCAAAGGCCTCACTATTCAGATCAAGGCCTCCGGAAAGACGTTCCACCACGTTAAGAAACTGTTCCCTGCTGAAGATGCCGTATAACCGCGCTGAGGCCAGCATGGCGGACCGGATGGTCTTTCTGTGCAGAAACGCAGTCTCGCTTTCCGTATCATACCATCCGTCATAGTATTCCAACAGCTCAGAGGCGATCCGGATCCCGACCTTAGGCACATCCAGAAGAAACCCTCTGTTCTGGAAGGAAGGCATGAACCGGACATCCGGCATCTCAGGAGCATCCCCCTGGGCAAACCGCTTAAATTCCTGAAATTCGGCGATGCTCAGGATTTCAAAGAAGTCCTGGATATAGCGCTCGTCGTACCTCCTGCAGAAGCTGTCCACCAGCTCCGCTTTTCTGGGCTGGCCGTAATAATACATATCCTGTTCGTTGGCCATATCCTTTAAGTCGTTCAGCTTCAGCTTATCCAGAAGGAGCCGCATGGGAAGAGCAAGCCTCATGTCCAGCTCCTTTCTCGCTGTTTCCGGAGCGAACTGCCTTCGCATCGCGTTGTCCGTCTTCTTTGGTGAAAACTCAAGGCTTTTCTCCGTCAGAAACTCCCCGGACGCGGACTGGACAGAAGAAGCGCCGTTCAATGCCTTCTGGATCCGGTTCACCTCCCCAATCTCTCCGACCCCCGGTGGGAGGTTTCTGCCCTCGGAAAGCAGAACCCGCGGGATCTCCTCAGAGGAAGCATCCCCTGAAAGCGGCACCTCTTTTTTCACAAGAAGATACAGGGAAAGCTCTCTGCCCTTCCCGTAATGCTTTGTTCCTTCCGAAAGCCAAATCCTCAGTTCATCGCCCTCATGGAGCATCTCGGAAAGCCGCGCCTCTTTCTTCCCCAGCTCCTCCAGCCCCCTGAAGAGCTTTCCCTTTCCCGGCTCCAGCCCTGTCGCAATGCGGGAAACCGTCAGAAGATCCCCGCAGGTTAATCCGTCCGGGACCAGAACCTGTCTAAAGATCAGCGGATTGGAGCGTTCCACGCTGATCGCGATCTCAAAAGCCAATGAC
>CAMNLO010000289.1 GCA_946543095.1 uncultured bacterium | reverse complement strand
GGAAAAACCGACCATCTGTGTCCCGGTGGCCTTCCCGCAGAACGGAGCGGTATCGGCCGAAGCCAAGCACGGCCCCATGAGCCTGGTGCGTTTCGACGGAGATGACGGGGAGTATTCCATCCTTCTGGGTCACGCCAGGGGCATTGACGGTCCCTGGACCCGGGGTACCTATGTCTGGGTCGAGGTGGCCAACCTGAAACGGCTGGAGGCCAAGGTGGTGGAAGGCCCGTATATCCATCATGTGGCTGCGATCCATGGCGATGTGGTTCCGGTGGTGTACGAGGCCTGCAAATACATCGGCGTGAAACCGGATCTGTATGATCCCATCGAGGAGAAGGTACAGGCCTATCTGCACGGTGAAGATGTGGTATTTGACGAGGTCTGAGAACAGAATATCCAATAGAATAAGCTGTATTTACAGCAGAATCAAAGGTGAGGAGACAATCGATGAGTGAGAATCTGAAGGCATTGGCCTGGAAACTGAGAATGGATACGATCGATATCATCATGGCCGGAGGCGGCGGACATATCGGCGGCGACATGAGTGTGATGGAAATCCTGACGGATCTGTATTTCCGGCAGCTGAAGGTCGCTCCGGAAAATCCGGAGGATCCGGACCGGGATTACTTTATCCTGAGCAAGGGCCATTCCATGGAGGCCTATTACGCAGTCCTCTGCGAAAGAGGCTTTCTGGATCTGGAGGATGTGAAGGCACGTTTTTCGAAATTTGATTCTCCGTACATCGGACATCCTCACAATACCCTTCCGGGGATCGAGATGAATTCCGGTTCCCTGGGACATGGCCTGCCGGTGGCGGTGGGACTGGCTCTGGCAGCGAAGAGAAGAGGAAAGCCGAACCGGGTCTATGTGGTGACCGGCGACGGGGAACTGGCGGAAGGCTCCAACTGGGAAGGCTTCATGTCCGGCGCCATGTTCGGACTGGACAACCTGTGCTGCATCATTGACCGGAACCGTCTGCAGATCTCCGGCAGTACCGAAGACGTGATGGCTCTGGATGACCTGAAAGCAAAGATCGCTGCCTTTGGCTGGAACGTGATCTCCCTGCAGGACGGCAACGATCTGGATGAGCTCGATGCCGCCTTCGAACAGGCGAAGACCGTGAAGGACAGACCCACCTGCATCATTGCGAATACCGTGAAGGGGAAAGGATCTCCTGTTATGGAAAATAAGGCGGGATGGCATCACAAGGTTCCCTCTGCGGAGCAGTACCAGGAGATCATGAAGGATCTGGAAGAGAGAAAGGCGGCGCTGGCATGAAGAACACAATACCGAATCGAAAAGTAATCTGCGATGTTCTGATGGAGCATGCGAAGGAAGACAAGGACATCATGGTCCTGTGCTCGGATTCCAGAGGTTCTGCTTCGTTGACGCCGTTTTTTGAGAGCTTTCCGGAGCAGGCGGTGGAGGTGGGAATCGCGGAACAGGATCTGGTGGGGATCGCTGCCGGCCTGGCAAAGGCGGGCATGAAGCCCTACGCAGCCTCTCCGGCCAGCTTCATCACCACGAGAAGCTACGAGCAGTGCAAGGTGGATTGCGCCTATTCCGATACCAATGTGAAGCTGATCGGCATCAGCGGAGGTGTGAGCTACGGAGCCCTGGGGATGAGCCACCATTCCGCCCAGGATATCGCGGCCATGAGCGCCATTCCGAACATGCGGGTCTATCTTCCCAGTGACCGGCATCAGACCCGGCATCTGATGGAAGCCCTGCTGAAGGATGAAAAATGCGCCTATATCCGTACCGGCAGAAATCCGGTGGAGGATGTTTATACAGAGGAAAACTGTCCCTTCGAGATGAACCATGCGACGGTTCTCACCGAAGGCACGGACGCGGCGATCATAGCCTGCGGCGAGATGGTCCGTCCGGCGCTGGATGCGGCTGCGCTTCTGGAAGAGAAAGGCATTCATGCGACCGTGCTGGATATGTACTGTGTCAAGCCGCTGGATGAGGCCGCAGTCATCAAGGCTGCGCAGAATGCGAAAGCCGTTATTACGGTAGAAGAGCATTCTCCCTTTGGCGGACTGGGCTCCATGGTGGCCCAGGTGGTGAGCGCAAACTGCCCGAAGAAGGTCGTGAACATTGCGCTTCCGGATGCTCCGGTGGTGACCGGAACCTCCGGTGAAGTCTTCGAATATTATGGGATGACCGGCGAAGGCATTGCGAAGAAGGTCCTGGAAGCGATCGGCTGAAGGCTTTTCGGATGGAGCGGAGGAACAGACAGTGAAGAAAAGAGAAACCTATATTCTGGCCGTGGATCAGAGTACTCAGGGGACCAAGGGAATGATCTTTGACGCGGAAGGGAAGCTGATCGCCCGGGCTGACCGGCCGCACCGCCAGATCATCGATGAAAAGGGATATGTGGAACACGATCTGAAGGAGATTCTTGCCAATACGGTGGCTGTCTGCGGGGATGTGATCCGGAAATCAGGGATCGCGGCAGAGGCGATCGCCGCGATGGGGATTTCCAACCAGAGGGAGACCACCGGAGGCTGGAACCGGGAGACCGGGGAGCCGGTGATGAATGCCATTGTCTGGCAGTGTGCCCGGGCAGCCGGAATCTGCGAGCGGCACCAGGCGGAAGCGGAAGAGATCCGGCAGAAAACCGGCATGACTCTTTCTCCCTATTTCCCGGCCTCCAAGCTGCAGTGGATCATGGAGAATGTTCCGGAGGCGGGAGAACTGGCAAAAGAGGGAAAGCTTTGTGTGGGGACCATGGATGTCTGGCTCATCTGGAATCTGACGAAGGATCATGCTTTCCGGACCGATTATTCCAATGCTTCCCGCACCCAGCTCTTTAACATTCATACGCTGCGGTGGGATGAAGAACTGCTTGCGGCCTTTGGCATCCCGGCGGAGGCCCTGCCGGAGGTCTGCATGTCGGATTCGGTCTTTGGCTATACGGATCTGGAGGGACTGCTTCCCCGGGAGATTCCCATCTGCGGCGTGCTGGGGGACAGCCATGGAGCCTTGTTCGGCCAGAACTGCCGCTATCCCGGCCAGCTGAAAGCCACATACGGTACCGGATCTTCTGTGATGATGAACATCGGAACCGAACCGAAGCTTTCTGACAGCGGACTGGTTACTTCCCTGGCCTGGGGAAGGAACGGAAAGGTTGAGTACGTCTTTGAGGGAAACCTCAATTATACCGGCGCCGTCATCACCTGGCTGAAGGAGGAGCTTGGACTGATCGAAAACCC
>CAMNLO010000288.1 GCA_946543095.1 uncultured bacterium | reverse complement strand
ATGCGATTCAAATCGGTGACGCTTCGGCACCGATTTGGAGTTTGAAAGAAATGCTGTCGAGTATTTCTTTCAAACTTCCTCCATCTTTTTTCTGCAGGACAACAAACAATTATAAAGCTTTATGCTTCCCTTCACAAGATTATGTGCGATATGAGTCGACAATACCCTGAATCTCTTTTGCGTAACGCGGATATTCCCTTGCCAGATCCCTGATCTCCGCGCTGGCATCCTCCGCCAGCTTTTTATTATAGTCGATCTGCTTCCGTAAGCTCTGCCTTCTGGTGATCAGAGAGTGCCTGATCTCCACCATTTCCTTCCCGTCGATCAGGGCCAGGGGCTGGTGGATCCAGACCCTGGGATACTTGATGGGATAACGGTTTAATTTACGCACCAGCTCCTTTTCATAGTAGGACAGATCGGTCTTCGTCTCCTCGAACTGGCGCCGTTCCTCTTTCTCCACCCGGTATTTCTCCCAGAGGGCATTCAATTCCCTTCCGTCTTTGATGCCGTATTTGATATACAGATAATCCAGAAGGTTTCTGTTGTTCACATACCGGATCTTCACCTTGTTCTGCAGAAGGATCAGCCGGTTCATGGTGATCTCCACCTTGTAGAGCTCGTCCCTGGCATCCGAAAACCGCAGAAAAACGCAGGTAATGGAGATCGCTGCGATCCCCACCGTCAGGATGTAGCCCAGCTTTGTGTCCATCTGCAGCCCTACCTGCAGAAATAAAAGGAGAAACAGGCAGGTGAGCATTGCGCAGATGGTGATGGTGACCATGCCTCTGGCATTGCCCAAAGTGTTCTTCAATTCCCGCTTCCGGTACTGATAGGCGTGCTTTTCCCCCTCCAGCCTTGCCAGATCCTTTTTGATCAGATCCCGCATATGCTCTTCTTTATCCAGCTTCCGGATGGCCTCCTCCACCTCGTCCTCCACCCGGTGCATCCGATCAAATTCCGCATCGGACATCTGGGAGGTCCGTTTTGCATACTGGCTCTGCTCTCCGGACAGCTGCACCAGCCGGGAGGCGTCTTCGTTTAAGGGGATCCGCTCCTCCTTGGGCAACGCCTCCAGCTCCTCCATATCCGTCAGATATTCCGTGACCAGATTATACTCGCTGGATAATTTCTCGCAGACGTCCGTGGCGTCAGCCATCTGGGAAAGGCAGTCCTCTACAAACTTCCGTCTTTCCTCCGGATCCTCCACATGCAGACGGCTTCTTACAGGGAGAAGCTCCTCGCTGTTTTCAGCGTCGTCTTCCTCGCTGTCTTTATGCTGAAAGAGATTCAGTTTTCCGAACAGATTTCCGAAAAAACCCATATTGCCTCTGTTCTTTCAAAAAAGTAATGCAGCCTATTCCATGGCTGCCCGGTATTCAGCCCTCAGATTCTCAATGAGACGGCTGAATTCTTCATAATAAAGAATGGAGTTTCCCTTCAGGGAGAGCTCGGAAAGGCGGTCCAGCTTTTTTCGTTCCTCGGAGGCGATCCACTGCTCCTCCGCCTCTTTAAACTTTTCCTCCACCTCCAGGACTCCCTCATTGGAGCCAAAGTCCGTTACCATGGAAACATATTCCTCTTCCGGAAGCGAAAGCCTTCTGGCCGCAAGATATGCCAGCCAGCTTTCCTTGTCCCGGTCCAGCTCATAGGCCCTGTAGAAGAGTTCCGCCGCCGCCGCAAACCGAAAGCTCTGGGCCTCCAGGACCCCCATGTCATGTAACAGCGAGCTTTTCATGGCGATGCGCTCCGGAGGGATCTCCGGCAGCAGCTCGTTCAGCTCCCTGTAGGCCGCCGCATACTGCCCCTTCTGGGCTGTTAGCAGCGCATGGTCCTTTTTCCTCTCATAGGGATTCTTTCCGGAAAACTCCATCAGAACAGACAAAGACTTTCTCTGCTCCTCTGCAGGGATCCCCGCCGCCATCAGGATCCGTTCCGCAAACTCGGAAAGAATACACTTTCTCTGAAGCAAAGCCCTTAATTCCCTGGCCAGCTCCTCTAACCCAAGCTTCACAGAGATCCAGCGGATCAGATCTTCGCTCATGAGGCTCTCATCCAGAAGGCTCGGGCTCTTTAGGATCAGACGGGCCAGTTCCTCGATACAATAGAGCTTCATCCGGGTCCGCTTTTCCTCATAGGGAAGCTCCGCATATTTCCCTACGGAGATCCTGGGTGCGGGAACCTCTTCGAAGGGGTCCATCGCCACAGGATCCGGCAGCAGCTCCTTTTCCACTTCCATCCCTGTGGCCGGGAAGAATTCTCCCATGCCAAGATCCTTCACCCGGACCAGGATCCTGCCCTTTAGATCTGCCCTGACCCACAGGCGGATCCTGGTAGAATACCCCTCCCTTTCCGGAAGCTCCGGGAAATGCATCCGGATGGGCACCGGTTTTGTTTCCCCGTTTAAATGCACTCTCTGAAACCGGATCAGTCTTGCTTCACTCAGATAAAGCTCCTCCGCCGTTTCCGCTTCCTGCAGAGGGATCCCGCCGTCCAAAAAGCTCACAAAGTTTTTTCTTTGCCCGAAGGAGACCTCTAACAGGATGTTTTCCTGCAGCATATCCTCCCCCAGATATACAATGGCCTTCTCTCCCCCTCTCAGCCTTGACAGGGCGGAAAAAGCGCAGCCCAGGGAAAAGAGATTATTGCCCTGAAAGGCGCGTCTGTTTTTGCACAAAAGCCTTAGCTGCTCAGGCCCCCATTCTCCCAAGGGGGAATTCCCGATCAGGTACACGGTCCCGTAATCCCTGTTTTCCAGAATGCTCCTTAAGGCGCCGCTTAAGGAAAGGGCATCGGAAACGGAGAAGTCTGTTTCGGAAACCGTGCCGATATTGGGATTGCTCTTTCTGTTTAAGGTAAAATGATAGGCGAGGAGTCTCCCCTGCCTGCCGGATAAGACCAGCACATCCCTGGACCAGAGGGATGCGGTCTGATGGACAATATAGGAGTACACCGCCTCTTTTCTTGTGATCAGAAAGACCCGGCTGGCCTCCAGCTTCAGACGCTCGGTAAGCCCCTCCAGCAGTGTTCTGCGTTCCGGGGTGCAATCCTCCGCTGTGATGGCGGTAACAGAAGCTCTGGAGGCTATGATCCCCTTTGGCAGGATGCTTAAGGCCCTGCGGACAAACAGGGACAAAAGCTCAATGGCAGGCATGTCCTCGCCTCCAACCAGAAAGGTCTTCCGGGCATACACCGCCTCCAAAAGGCCGGTATAGGGAAGC
>CAMNLO010000287.1 GCA_946543095.1 uncultured bacterium | reverse complement strand
CCCAGGAATACGGAGATGATTGCGGGGGGCGCTTCGTTGGCTCCAAGCCTGTGGTCATTGCCGGCGGTGGCCACCGCAAGCCGCAGCAGATCCTGATAATCGTCCACCGCCTGGATCACGGCGCAGAGGAACAGCAGAAACTGTGCGTTTTCATAAGGGGTCTCCCCGGGGGAAAGAAGGTTTGCTCCCGCATCCGTCTGCATGGACCAGTTATTGTGCTTTCCGGAGCCGTTCACTCCGGCGAAGGGCTTTTCATGAAGGAGGCACACCATTCCGTGTTTCCTGGCCACCTTCTGCATGATCTCCATCATCAGCTGGTTGTGATCCGTGGCCACATTGGTGGTGGAGAAAATGGGAGCCAGCTCATGCTGCGCAGGGGCCACCTCATTGTGCTCTGTTTTGGCCAGGATCCCCAGCTTCCAGAGCTCTTCGTTCAGATCCTCCATATAGGCAAGCACCCGGGGCTTGATCATGCCGAAATAGTGGTCGTCCAGCTCCTGCCCTTTCGGAGGCATGGCGCCAAAGAGGGTGCGGCCGGTGTATACCAGGTCCGGCCTTTTTTCAAACATCTCCCTGTCAATGAGGAAGTATTCCTGCTCGGGACCCACGGAGGTCCGGACGAATTTCGCCTCGTGGCCGAAAAGCTTTAGGATCCTCTTTGCCTGACGGTTTAAGGCCTGCATGGAACGCAATAGCGGCGTTTTCTTATCCAGAGCCTCTCCGGAATAGGAGCAGAAGGCCGTGGGGATACAGAGGGTGTGATCCTTGATGAAGGCATAGGAGGTAGGATCCCAGGCCGTATAGCCCCTGGCTTCAAAGGTGGCCCTTAAGCCTCCCGAAGGGAAGGAGGAGGCATCCGGTTCCCCCTTGATCAGCTCCTTTCCGGAAAACTCCATGATGACGCTCCCGTCCGGGGAAGGGGAAATGAAGCTGTCATGCTTCTCCGCCGTCACCCCCGTGAGAGGCTGGAACCAGTGGGTAAAATGGGTGGCGCCCTGTTCGATGGCCCATTCCTTCATTTCTCTTGCCACCGCCTCCGCCACATTTTCGTCCAGTCTCTCATCCTCGTCAATGGTCTTCCTTAAGGACTCATAGACATCGGCAGAGAGCCTTGCGCGCATGACCCTGTCGTCAAATACCAAAGATCCGAACAATTCAGGGACGTTTTGTTTTTTCATGATTTGCTCCTCCTCTCATATACTGCAGCAAGTGGTGCATACTGCCACAAGTCGCGCATACCGCCACAGGTGGCGCATACCGCCACAAGTGGCGCTTTGAGGAAAATCCGCGAATGCAGATTTTCCGAATGGCCTGTGCAATTTGCGCTGCTTTGCTGTGCAAATGCGTTTGTAAAAGATCAGCGCATCAGCGTGATCTTTTACAATGCGCTGTCTCCGTAGTTGGACAACACCCTGGCGGAAGGATCGTTCACATTGCAGCCCTCCCAGCTCTTATTGGGCATCCAGAAATCCACTACCATTTCCGACTGCCCCGGGTAGTATTTCTCAAAGATCTCACGATATAACAGGGATTCCTTGGTAAAGGGTCTTGCGTGTTCATATTTCCGGATCCCCTGTTCAAATTCCTCGTCGGTGTACATCTGCTCCGCGTATTCCGCCAGATCATCCTTTAAGGAATGGCCCACCGCGTCGGAAAAGGCTGCCTTCTCTCTCCAGAGGATAGAATCCGGGATCAGCTGATCCTTCTGGAAGGCCTGGCGCAGCAGGTATTTTCCCTTGCCATAATGGTTCATCTTCTTTTCCGGATCGATGGCCATGCAGTAGTCCACAAAGGAAAGATCACCGAAGGGAACTCTTGCTTCCAGGGAGTTTACGCTGATGCAGCGATCCGCCCGGAGCACATCATACATATGCAGTTCCCGGATCCTCTTCTCCGCCTCCTTCTGAAATTCCTCAGCACTTGGGGCGAAATCCGTGTATTTATAGCCGAAGATCTCATCGGAGATCTCGCCGGTAAAAAGTACCCGGATATCGGACTGTTCATGAATGGCCTTGCATAAGAGATACATGCCGATGGAAGCGCGGATGGTAGTGATATCGTAGGTGCCCAGAGCTTCGATCACAGGCTCTAAGGCATCGATCACATCCTGCTTTGTGATGATCACCTCATGATGGTTGGAATGGATGTATCTTACCACCTCTCCCGCGTATTTTAAGTCGATGGCATCGATGTCCATGCCGATGGCCCAGGTCTCCAGGGGCTTATCCAGAAGCTTTGCCGCAATGCCGCAGACCAAAGAGGAATCCAGACCTCCGGATAAAAGAAAGCCCACCGGGGAATCGGAATCCAGCCGCTTTTTCACACCGGCCACAAGCCTGTCGTGGATATTTGCCGCAATGTCCTCCATGGAATCGTGATGGAACTCTTTCACATCGGACAGATCCCGGTAGCAGATGAATTCCCCGTTTTTGAAATAATGGCCGGGAGGGAAGGGATGGATCTGATCCACAAGCTCCAGAAGGTTTTTCGGCTCCGATGCAAACACATAGGCTCCGCTTTTATGGATCCCGTAATAGAGGGGACGGATGCCGATGGGATCCCTGGCGGCGATCCACTCATCCTGCTCTGCGTCATAGAGCACCAGCGCATATTCCGCATCCAGCATTTGGAACATGTCCGTTCCCTTTTCCCGATACAGCGCTGTAAGGATCTCGCAGTCGGAACCGCTGTGGAATACATAGCCCTTTTCCTGCAGCGTTTTCTTAATGGGACGGAAGCCGTAGATCTCGCCGTTGCACACGAAAGCCACAGACTCTTCCGTCAGGGTATGTTCATCCAGGGACGCGGTCCCGGGCTCGAAGGTTTCTTTTTCGCGCATTAAAAAGGGCTGCATCCCGGCGTCTGTGAGACCCATGATGGAGAGACGGTTAAAGCCCAGCCATCCGTTATTCACATGGATGAGCCGTCTTGCATCCGGGCCTCTGGAATGAGTCTTCTCCAGAGCGGAAAGCACTTCCCCGCGGCTGATCTCATCACCGCAAAAAGCTAAAATAGAGCACATTGAAAATTTCCTCCAAATAGAGAAGGCGCCTTAGAGATTGCTCTCTAAGACGCCTTTGTCTTTACGGCTTTTAATACTACCCCAGGGACCTGCAGATTGTCAAGCATCTTTTTTCCGGTGCGGTTTTGATGTGCAGGCACAAAGGACTTTATTAGCGTAAAGATACTTTCGGAAAAATAGAATGGGCAACACCCCCTGTGTTA
>CAMNLO010000286.1 GCA_946543095.1 uncultured bacterium | reverse complement strand
AGGATCGTGGTGGATCCGTTAAAAGCGTCGAACTTCGGACTGACTCCCATCGGGGTGGGCAATTCCCTGGCCCACGTCATCGACGGACTGGAGAGCTGCAAGATCACCAGGGAAGGCAAGGAATACGAGATAAGGCTTGAGTATCCGGAGGGCCTTTACAACAATCTGAATTCCCTGATGGATGTGGAGATCACGGCACCTTCGGGAGTTCATGTTCCCTTAAGGGATATCGGAAAGATCAGCTATGTGGATGTGCTGGAGAATATGTACCGCATGGACGGCTACTCCAATGTGGAGTTGTACGCCTATATGCTGCCCAGCACCCATTTTGAGACGGAAAAAGCCATCGACGACTATGTTGATAATCAGTTTGAATTTACCGAGGGAGTGTTCAAGCCTCTGACCCTGGAGGATGAAATGCAGGAGGAGGAGATGGGAGCACTGTTTAAGGCCATCCTGGCCGCGGTGTTTTTAGTGTTCATGGTCATGGCTATGCAGTTTGAAAGCCCTCTGTTTTCCGGGATGGTCATGACCTGTATCCCCATGGCCCTGATCGGCTCCTTCTTTCTGATGTTTGCGGTGGGGGCCACTTTCTCCCTTCCCGCTGCCATGGGCTTTCTGATGCTCATGGGTATCGTGGTGAATGACGGAATTCTGTTTGTGGATACCGCCAATATGCTGAGGCAGGAGATGCCTCTGGAGGATGCCCTGGTAAAGTCCGCTTCCATCCGTATCCGGCCTATCCTGATCACCACGCTGACCACAGTGCTTTCCATGATCCCCATGGCCATGGGCATCGGGAAGAATTCCCAGATCATGCAGGGTATGGCTTTGGTCATCATCGGCGGCTTAAGCGCTTCCACATTGCTGACTCTGGTGGTGCTGCCGGACTTCTATCTGATGCTGGATAAGATCTCTTCTTTGTGGAAGGGGCTAAAGGATAAGAAGAAAGCGCAGCAGGAAGCACAGCAGCTGGAGGCCGAGCTGCAGGAGATCGAACTGCCGGAGATCGAGCTGCCGGAAACCGAAGAGCCGGATGCCCAAAAGGAGGAAACCAAAGAGCAGGATACGCCCCGGGATTGATCGCATCGGCAGAAGATTCCTAACTGGACATTTCGGAATTTTTTGTATACAATAGTCCACGGCAAAAATGCGGAATGAACAAAGAAGGAGTGAATCATGCCAAAGAGAACGGATTTTCACAAGGTACTGATCATCGGGTCGGGTCCCATCATCATCGGCCAGGCCTGTGAATTTGATTATTCAGGAACCCAGGCCTGCAAGGCGCTTCGAAAGCTGGGATATGAGATCGTATTGGTGAATTCCAATCCCGCCACCATCATGACGGATCCGGAGACGGCGGATGTGACCTATATCGAGCCCTTAAATGTGGACCGTCTCACCCGTATTATTGAAAAGGAACGCCCCGATGCACTGCTGCCGAACCTCGGCGGGCAATCGGGGCTTAATTTATGCTCGGAGCTGTACCGCAAGGGCGTTCTGGACAAGTACAATGTCAAGGTCATCGGCGTCCAGGTGGACGCCATTGAGAGAGGCGAGGACAGGATCGAGTTCAAGAACACCATGAACAGCCTGGGGATTGAAATGGCAAGATCCGAGGTGGCCTACAGTGTGGACGAAGCCCTGGAGATCGCGGAAAAGCTGGGATATCCTGTGGTATTAAGGCCTGCCTACACCATGGGGGGCGCCGGGGGCGGCCTGGTGTACAACAGAGAGGAGCTTTCCACCGTCTGCGCAAGAGGCCTTCAGGCATCTTTGGTGGGGCAGGTCCTGGTGGAGGAATCCATTCTGGGCTGGGAAGAGCTGGAGCTTGAGGTGGTGAGAGACAACGAAGGCAATATGATCACGGTGTGCTTCATCGAGAACATCGACCCCATGGGGGTCCACACCGGAGATTCCTTCTGCTCCGCCCCGATGCTCACCATTTCGGAAGAGGTCCAGAAACGGCTGCAGGAGCAGGCCTACAGGATCGTGGACTCCGTGAAGGTGGTGGGGGGCACCAATGTCCAGTTTGCCCATAACCCTGTAGACGACCGGATCATCGTCATTGAGATCAACCCCCGTACCTCCCGTTCCTCCGCCCTTGCCAGCAAGGCTACAGGCTTCCCCATCGCCCTGGTGTCCGCCATGCTTGCCACGGGCCTGAATTTAAGAGATATTCCCTGTGGGAAATACGGAACTCTGGACAAATATCATCCCGACGGGGATTATGTGGTGATCAAGTTTGCCCGCTGGGCCTTTGAAAAGTTTAAAGGAGTGGAGGACAAGCTGGGGACCCAGATGCGGGCCGTCGGGGAGGTCATGAGCATCGGCAAGAACTACAAGGAGGCCTTCCAGAAGGCCATCCGTTCCCTGGAGAAGGGACGCTACGGCCTCGGCCATGTGAACGGCCTGGACCAGCTTCCGAAGGAAGAACTCCTGAAGAAGCTCAACACCGCCTCCTCCGAGCGCCACTTCATCATGTATGAAGCCCTGCGCGCCGGCGCCACGGTAGAAGAGATCTATCAGCTGACCCACGTCAAGAGATACTTCATCGAGCAGATGAAGGAGCTGGTCGAGGAGGAGGAAGAGCTTCTGCAGAGCAAGGGCTCCCTGCCGTCCGACGAGCAGCTGATCCGCGCGAAAAAGGACGGCTTCTCCGACAAATACCTCAGCCAGATCCTGGAGATCTCCGAGGACGAGATCCGGAACCGCCGCGAGGCGCTTTCGGTCACCGAGGCCTGGGACGCCGTACATGTCAGCGGCACGCAGGATTCCGCGTACTACTATTCGACCTACAACGGCCCGGACAACGACAAGGTATCGACCGACCGGCCGAAGGTCATGATCCTGGGCGGCGGCCCGAACCGTATCGGCCAGGGCATCGAGTTCGACTACTGCTGCGTCCACGCGGCCCAGTCGCTCAAAAAGCTCGGCTTCGAGACGATCATCGTCAACTGCAACCCGGAGACCGTATCGACCGATTACGACACCTCCGACAAGCTGTATTTTGAGCCGCTCACCCTTGAGGACGTCCTGTCGATCTACCGCAAGGAGAAGCCCGTCGGCGTGATCGCCCAGTTCGGCGGCCAGACCCCGCTGAACCTGGCGGCCCAGCTGCAGGCGAACGGCGTGAAGATCCTCGGCACCAGCCCCGAGGTCATCGATATGGCAGAGGACCGCGATCTGTTCCGCGGCATGATGGACAAGCTGGGCATCCCGATGC
>CAMNLO010000285.1 GCA_946543095.1 uncultured bacterium | reverse complement strand
CCCGGTAGAAGGCACTGATCTTGCCGTGCGCATTGACCTCGGCAGCTTCGAAAAGCAGCTGCTTGTCCGGAACGCGGTGCTTCGCGGAAGGCGGGCTGACGGTTTTAATGTGACAAGATTGAATATTGCTCAGGTTAAGCAGAAGTATGGGCTTATTGAGAGAGAGAATTATAATAAGCCCAAATCCCCGGACAGTCGTCGGCCCGGATGCCTGGAAGAAAAGATTAAGGCAATAGAAGAAGCCATGAGGCATTTTCAGATGATATGACTTCCATACTGGACCTTGTGGTAACAGGCACCAATATCTTCACTGGACAATGTGTTCTCGCGATCACATCCGGGAGCATCGGAAGCAGTACGGATACCGGGATAAACGCATAGAAGAAACGATAACTTTTCATTGACCATACTGTATAAAAATGGTAAAACGAAAGCAGCAGGAAGGAGCTGAAGGATGTTGCCAGGCGACGCTTTGAGCAAATGGTGAGTGACCTGCATTTTCCCTAAGACCCTGTAATCTTCCGGGTGGGCGGCGATGAGTTTGCCGTCATCACCCAGGGAGATGATTATGATTTCATCATGGACAGGATCGACGCAATGCGGGACCACAACGAAGAGGCCGTGCGCACCGGCGGCATTGTCATTGCCTGCGGCATGGCAATTTTCGACAATGATCCCGACGTGGCTTCCGTATATGAACGGGCGGACCAGCTGATGTACGGAAACAAGGATTTCCTGAAAAGCAGAAAAAGCAAAGAGGCAGACAGTGACAGAGAGCAGGAATGAAAAGCCCTTACGGGAGATCAGCCTGGAAGGAGCGCAGAAGATCGGACAGGGGGCCCATGCCGAGGTCTTCCGCATTGCGGAGGACACCGTCGTCAAGGTCTATTTCCCCACGGTGTCCATGGAGGCCATTGAGCGGGAAAAGGCCCTCTCCAAATGGGCCTTTGTAAAATGCATCCCCACCGCCATCTCCTATGATATTGTCCGGACCGGAGGGCGCTATGGCGTGGTTTATGAACTGCTGAACGCAAGGTCCGCTTCGGATTACGTGATGGAATCCGCGGAAAATCTAGAGGATTTCGTGGAAAAATCGGTGGCGATGATGCGGCAGATCCACGGGATCAGGGTGCAGCCGGGAGAGCTTCCGGATATGCGGGAAAAGGCAAAGGGGTGGATCGGACGGTGCGGACAGTATCTGCCGGATGAGATATGCGGCAGGCTTCTTCACATGCTGGAAACGGTGCCGGAATCCCACACACTCCTCCACGGGGACTATCATCTGAAAAACATCATGATCTCGGAGGGGGAGCTGATGCTGATCGATATGGACACCCTCAGCGCCGGAGACCCCGTCTTTGAGCTTTCCACCATCTTTAATTCCTACCGCCAGTTTCCCTCCATCGCCCCTGAGGCCGCTGCCTTCCTGGGGATCGACGTCCCTACCGCCTTCCGGATCTGGGACAGGACCCTGGAGCTCTCCCTGAAGGATGCGGATGAGAAAACACGTTCGGATACGGTGCAAAAGGCCATGCTCCTGGGCTGCGCCAGGATCATCGATTATATGGACCGCACCCCGGGGCTTCCGAACAGGGAGTTAGTCATATCCCGCTGCGTTCGGGACATCCTCTCGGGCTTTTCCCCTGAAAAACGCTGATCGGATCGTTTCTCCCGCCGGATCTGTGCCGCGAAACGGCATGCTTCCCTGCGAAGCCCCGCGATCAGTCTGAAGGTGCTGCGGCATGACCGCTCCGATCAGCTGTTCCATATTCCGATCTCCCACTCCACCTCCGGGGGCCGGCTCTTCGCTCCCGCCTGCTCGATCTTGCGGGCGTCATTCTCCAGGACCTTCAGGGCCGCCTGGGCCTTGTTGTTATACTTTTCGATAAGCCTCTGATACTGGGGAACGGTGGAAAGGCTTTCCCTGAACTGCCTGCCGAAGGGGCAGAACTCAAACAGGATCTCCCTGGCCACCTTGTTCAGACGGGGAGAGCCGGAGGATTCGTATTTGATGTAGGCGATATAATCGAATACGAACATATTGCGGAAATTGTTTCTTGCCCGCTTCAGATCCGTTTTGATCTTCTCTCTCGTCTCCGGCGACAGCTCCGAATTCTTCTTGAAAAACTGGAGATAATCATTGTATCTGGAGGTGAGGGAGGGATCCCTGACATCATTCCAGCGCATCCCCTGCTCTCTTTTGCACATTTCCCAGCGGAAGGCCCCGATGAGGCTTACCATGGCATCATCCACATCCTCCGTGGAAAAAATGGGGCAGATCATGCGGGCCGGCGTGGTCCTGACCTTCCCGTCCACCTCCTGCCAGAGCGTGGTCCTGGATCCCACCACGGGCATCAGGATGAAATGGGGGATCACCTCCGGGTGGTAGATGAACTGATTGATCTTATACTGGGGAAAACTGGTGACGGCGGAGCGGCAAAGACAGGTTGGGTCCACCTTTTTCACCTTCTCCAGGGCCCCCATAAGCTTTTCCACGGTGAGCAGGGATTTTCCCAGAGGCTTTAGGATATAGTCCCTGTCGAAAAAGGGAATGAAGGTGGTGATCCTGCCCGCCGCCTGCTTATGGGCGGATTCAAACAGATTGCGGATCTCGTAGCTCACCCTTGCAGCCCGGTCGTTCTTCATCCGCAGGGCTTCCTTCTGGGACACCTCCCCCTGCCTCACCTTCCCCGCCAGGTCCTCAAAATAGTCGCAGTCCATGGTGCTCTTGGAGGGATTCACCTTCAGGGAATGGATCTGCTTAAGCCATTCATACATGGTAAAGACATGGCCTTCAGGGTCCGGCTCATAGGACTTCACGAACTGATAGAGGAAATTCGTATTCTCCTCCCCTGCCAGCGCCTTGTCGATATATCCGAAATACAGAAACATCTTTGCTTCCGGCGGAACAGGCTCCGGCTCCAGGGACCTGTAAAATACCTTCTCGTACAGTTTGTAAAAGCCCTGGGTCAGATTCTTCCTTAAGATGCGCATCTCGTCCGTCAGGGCGTTTTTATCCTTCAGGGCCTTCCAGGTGTTCACGTATCCCTGATACTCTTCCACAAATTCCTGCTCCATGCCGCCGCAGGTCATGATCACATCCAGGGAGTTCTCGAAATCCGGCTGTTCCTCTCCGGAATCCCCGTTCAGCTCAGCCTCCGCGGTCCGCAGACTGTAGCGGAGATCTTTGGCCGCCGCTTTGATCCCGTCATGATACTCCTCCACCT
>CAMNLO010000284.1 GCA_946543095.1 uncultured bacterium | reverse complement strand
TACAAAAAGCCCTCCACGGAATTCCTGAACCGTCCGGAGAAGCGCTCCGGGGATTCCAGGGAATCCCTGCTGGAGACTTCAAAAAAGCTGGAGGATGTGCTCTCAAGCTTCGGTGTGAAGGCACAGGTCACGGATATCAGTCAGGGCCCCAGTGTCACCAGATACGAGCTGCAGCCCGAGGTGGGAGTCAAGGTCAGTAAGATCGTGGGACTGTCCGATGACATCAAGCTGAACCTGGCGGCTACGGATATCCGTATTGAAGCCCCGATCCCCGGGAAGGCTGCAGTGGGGATCGAGGTCCCCAACAAGGAAAACATGGCGGTTCCCTTACGGGATCTTCTGGAATCGAAGGAGTTTCAGGAGGCAAAGTCCAATTTAAGCTTTGTAGTGGGTAAGGATATCGCCGGAAAGATCGTTGTCGGGGATATCGCGAAGATGCCTCATATGCTGATCGCAGGCAGCACCGGTTCCGGAAAATCCGTCTGCATCAACACCATCATCATGAGCCTTCTCTACAAATCCTCCCCGGAGGATGTGAAGCTGATCCTGGTGGATCCGAAGGTGGTGGAATTAAGCATCTACAATGGGATCCCCCATCTGCTTTTGCCGGTGGTGACGGATCCGAAAAAAGCCACCTCCGCCCTGCAGTGGGGGGTTGCGGAAATGACGGACCGGTACCGGAAATTCGCGGAGACCGGAGCCAGAGACTTAAAAACCTACAACGAAAGAAGCGGGGAGCATCTGCCCCAGATCGTCATCATCGTGGACGAGCTGGCAGATCTGATGATGGTGGCCAGCAAGGATGTGGAGGAAGCCATCTGCCGGATCACTCAGTTGGCCAGAGCCGCCGGGATCCACCTGATCATAGCCACCCAGAGACCCAGTGTGGATGTGATCACGGGCCTCATCAAGGCCAATATGCCCTCCCGCATCGCCTTTGCCGTTTCCTCGGGGGTGGATTCCAGGACCATTCTGGATATGACCGGAGCGGAGAAGCTTCTTGGAAAGGGAGATATGCTCTATTTCCCCCAGGGCAAGTCCCGGCCGGAAAGAGTCCAGGGAGGCTTTGTTTCCGATGAGGAGATCACAAAGGTAATTAATTATCTGAAGGAACAGGCGGGAGAGGATTCCTACGACACGGAGGCGGCTAGGCGCATCGAGGAAGCTGCCGCACAGAGCGATGCAGCCTCATCCGGCGGATCGGAAGCCGCCGCGAAGCCGGATGACGGCAGGGATGAATTCTTCTATGATGCGGCGGTGCTGATCATCGATAAGCAAAAGGCATCCATCGGAGCCCTGCAGCGTTATTTCAAGATCGGCTTTAACCGTGCGGCGAGACTGATGGACGCTTTGGCGGAGGCCGGCGTGGTAGGGGAGGAAGAAGGCACAAAGCCCAGAAGGATCCTGATGAACAGGATGCAGCTGGAAGAGTTTATGGAAGGACGGGGCACTGGCCCGGTGGATCAAAATGCAGATCATTGACGGAAAAGCGATCTCGGGAGAGATCCTGAAGGAATGCGAAGCGAAGGTGAAAACACTTAAGGCAGGGGGCATCTCAGTCAGCCTTGCGGTGATCCTGGCGGGAGACGATCCCGCATCCCAGGTGTATGTGCGCAATAAGGAGCGTGCCTGTGAACAGTGCGGGATCCGTTCCATCAGGAAGGTGTATCCGGCAGAAGTAAAAGAAGAGGAGCTGTTGCAGGAGATAGAGCGCCTGAACAGGGATCCGTCGGTGAACGGGATCCTGGTACAGCTGCCTCTGCCCCCTCAGATCGATCCCGACAGAGTGCTTTTGTCCATCGATCCCATAAAGGATGTGGACGGCTTCCATCCCATGAACGTGGGAAGGGCCTGGACCGGAGGAGAAAGCCTTGTTTCCTGCACTCCCGCAGGCATCATTGAACTGCTGAAACGGAGCGGCGTTTCCATTGACGGCAAGGAATGCGTGGTGCTGGGCCGCAGCAATATTGTCGGGAAACCCATGGCAGAGCTTTTGCTTCGGGAAAACGGGACAGTGACCGTCTGTCATTCCCATACGAAGGATCTGCAAAAGATCGCCTCCCGGGCAGATATCCTGGTGGCCGCCATCGGGAAGCCGAAATTCATCACGGCGGAGTACGTGAAGGAGGGGGCCTGCGTCATTGACGTGGGGATCCACAGAATGGAAAACGGAAAGCTCTGCGGCGATGTGTGTTTTGATGAAGTAAAGGATAAGTGCTCTTACATCACCCCTGTGCCCGGAGGGGTGGGTCCCATGACCATTGCCATGCTGATGGATAACTGCATCCGGGCGGCCATAAGACAGAAGCAATAGAGTATTCTCCCATTTTTGGAGTGATAGATAGATGATTTGTCCGAACTGCGGCGCTCCCATGGGGGAGGAGCAGCTGTTATGCGAAAAATGCGGGCATGAGATCATGCTCGTGGAAGAATATGATCCGAATCTGGATGTCGGCGGAAAGACGGAGGAAGAGAAAAAACAGGGAAGCGTATTCCTTCGGAACGGTCCCCATTTGTCTCTGCTGATCGGCTCGGCCCTGCTGATCCTGGTGGTTTTTCTTTCCATTCTTGTAAGCCTCTATAACACCCGGATCAATTCTCCGGAGTATAAGCTGAACGAAGCCAGGAAAATGGCGGAGGAAGGAAATTACGCCGGGGCGCTGGAGAATCTGAAGAGCGTCAGGGAGGCACTGCCGGACCGGATGGATCTGGAGTTTCTGGAGATCGACTACTATCTGGCCATGCAGAATGAGTCCGAAGCCAGAGAGCATCTGAAAGCCCTGATCGATTCCTCGAAGGATCCGGGAGTCGTGCTGGATGCTTACACCCGCCTCATCGGACTCTATGAATACGCCGAGGATTACGAGGGGATCCGGGAGCTTCTGGAGGGCGCGGGAGAAGATATTGCAAGACAGTTCCAGGAATATCTTGCCCCTGCACCGGTCTTCAGCATCCCCGGAGGCTCATATGATACGGAGCAGGCCCTGAAGCTGATGTGCGATGGCATCGGGACCATATACTACACCATGGACGGGACAGCCCCCACGGACAGCTCCGCTGAATACACGACGCCCATCTTTCTGACCCGGGGAGATTACGAGATCTCCGCGGTCTTTATCAACAACTACGGCGTCCACAGCGATACGGTGAGCGCGAAATACCATGTGGAGGAGGTGACGGTGGAGAGCAGCGCCCCGGTGGTGGACTGCTACAGCGGCGCCTACGACCACGCCACTCTGA
>CAMNLO010000283.1 GCA_946543095.1 uncultured bacterium | reverse complement strand
ATTCCTATCTTCTGGTGATCTCCAGGACCATCATCTGCCGCTTTCTGGGAGAGCCCGGGGCCCTTCTCATCATGCTCTTCAATCTGGTCTTCGACCTGGGAGGAGCGGTGCTCATCATCAGGCATATCATTCTCAGATCAAAAATTCTTCGCATTTTATGTGGCGCAGCGAATTGACGGATCACTGATTCCGTGATATCCTATAGAAACCTGTAAACGGATTGTTGCAGGTAAGGAGGAGATTATGAAAAAAGTATTGTCACTGCTTGCCGTGCTTGCATTGAGCGTGTCCCTGTGCGCCTGCGGTGCTTCCGGCGCCGCAAATGCGGGAGGGGATGCCCCGAAGGGAGAGGAAGCATTCAAGACCGTGGAGGCCGGAAAGCTGATCATGGCCACCAATGCCTACTTCCCGCCCTATGAGTATTACGACGGAAGCGATATCGTAGGGATCGATGCGGAGATCGTCAAGGCTCTGGGAGACAAGCTGGGGCTTGAGGTGAAGATCGAGGATATGGAGTTTGATTCCATCATCGCCGCGGTCCAGTCCGGCAAGGTGGATATCGGCCTGGCGGGTATGACCGTTACGGAAGAAAGACTGCAGACCGTGAATTTCTCCGATTCCTACGCCAAGGGGATCCAGAGCATTATCGTCAGGGAGGATTCCGATATCAAGAGCATCGACGATCTTTCCAATGACAAGATGATCGGCGTGCAGCTCTCCACCACCGGCGATATCTACGCCACCGACGATTTCGGCACGGACCATGTGACCCAGTACAGCAAGGGCGCGGACGCGGTGCTGGCACTTACCACCGGCAAGGTGGACGCGGTGATCATTGATAATGAGCCTGCCAAAAATTTCGTGGAGGCCAATGAAGGCTTGAAGATCCTGGAGACTCCCTATGCGGAGGAGGATTACGCAGCCTGTATCTCCAAGGACAATGAAGCCCTGTTAAAGGCCATCAACGGCGCATTAAAGGAGCTGACTGATGACGGCACCATTAAGGGGATTTTGGATAAATACATTTCTGCCGACTGATTCATGAGGATTCGAAGACTTCTCTTTTCCCTTTTCTTTCTTGCGGTATCCGGTGGGGCCCTGTGGTTTTACTACGGGCCCTATACCGCAGGAAAAAGCATTCAGATCTCGGAAGTCTGCATCCGAAACCGCTCTGTGGAAGCGGATCCCAAAGGGGAATACACCCCGTATGCGGAGCTCTGTAATCCATCCGCCTTTTCCGTGGATCTCACGGACTACACACTTTCCAACGACAGTTTTACAGTACGGCTCCCGGAATGCACGCTGCCTCCCGGCGGCTTTTGTTTTTTCTTTCTGAACGGCTATCCGGGAGAGGGACAGCTGCCCCTCCGGGTGAACCCGGGGGATATGCTGGTCTTAAAGGACAGGTTCGGCCATTTCCTCTGCAATATGCTGCTGGAGGACACCCCGGACGATATGAGCATCGGCTCCCCGGGAAGACCCGGGGGACCGGGAGACAATATCCTGATGCCCCCCACTCCGGGAGAAGCCAATATCTATGTGGAGGCTCCCCGGTTTTCCGTAAAGCCGGGCTATTATGACGAAGAGTTTTCCCTGGAGCTTACCTCCTTCGGAAAGGATACCCGGATTTACTACACGCTGGACGGCTCCGAGCCCACGGAGGAGTCCACTCTCTATGAGGGCCCCATTCAGATCGGGGATGCCACCCAAAACCCCAATGTGTATTCCGCTAACGAACAGGTCTCCGCGGGATTTCTCACGGATGAGATCCTGAAGTATTCGGTGGTGGAGCACTGGATCCCGGAGTATCAGGCCCCGGATTTCCCGGTGCCGAAATGCAGTGTGGTCCGGGCAGCCGCCTTTGACGGGGAGGGCCACAGGAGCATGGTGGCGGAGGGCAGCTATTTTGTGGGGGAGCACACGGCGGATTCTCCCGAGAATTTTTACGTGATCTCTCTGATCACGGACCCCGCAGGGTTCTTTGACTATGACGAAGGGATCTACATGCTGGGCCGTGACTTTGAGGAATATAAGGAAAGCTCCGGCCTTGGTCCCATCTGGCTCTGGTGGAGAGCCAATTATTCCAGAAGGGGCAGGGAGTGGGAGCGGGAAGCCACACTGCAGCTGTTCCGGGATCATGAATTTATCACATCCTTCCCCACGGGCATCCGTATAAAGGGGCAGGGCAGCAGATGCTATTCACAGAAGGGCTTTAATCTGTTTCCCAGAAGGGAGTACGGCTCCTATGAGCGGGCAAGCCTTCCCGTATTTTCGGCAGACCGGACGCCGGATAAGTTTTCCATCCTGACGGGAGCGGACGGTGAGACCAGGGAGGACAAGCTGAAGGACTACCTGGTCCAGAAGCTGGCATCAGGCCTTGATGTGGGGACCCAGGAATTCTATCCCGCCACCTTATTTCTCGACGGGGAATACTGGGGAGTCCTGTATCTGACGGAGGGCTATCATAAGGACTTTATGAAGGCCCATTACGGGGTCTCCGAGGAGAATGTGATCATCGTCAAGGCGGATATCGACCGGGTGGAAGAGGGGACAGAGGAGGATATCCGGCTGTTTCCGGAGCTTTTGGAATTCGTACAGACTGCGGATATGAGCCTTCCGGAAAACTATGAGAGATTCCTAAGCCTTGTGGACATCGACAGCTTTGTGCAGTATTATGCCGTTCAGACCTACCTGGCAAGACAGGGAGACTGGCCCAGCGCCAACTGGGCGGCCTGGCGGACCAGGGAAAAGGAGAATGCGCCGGAGGGGGACACCCGCTGGAGATGGCTGTTATTCGATGAAAACTCCACCGGCATCGAATCCGCGAACACAGACCATGATTCCGTGTTCCATCTCATGGGGAACGACCGGTTTTTCCCCTTCCTGATCAGGAATGAGGAGTTTAAGGCCCGCTATGTCAGCGCCCTGATGGATATGGGAAATATCGTATTCCGTGCCGACAGGACAGACGCCTTTATCGACGGGTTCCTTGCGACCATGGAGGAGCCCATGGAGCTCCATATGAAGCGCTTCTATACGGAAAACAAGCAGCTGTCCCATTTTACGGACACGGTGGAGGACATCCGCTCCTTCTTCCGGGGCAGGCAGCAGGGGATCGAGGAGAGCCTGCGGAACACCCTGGACCTTGTCGGGCCGGTGGAGGAGTTAAAGATCCTGGCGGATCCTGAGGCCTGCGAGCTGTATGTGGACGGGATCCCGGCGGAGCCCGGCAGCGAAGGC
>CAMNLO010000282.1 GCA_946543095.1 uncultured bacterium | reverse complement strand
AGCCTCATTCCGGTGGCGGAGGACCAGATCACAAACGCCGCCCTTTCCAGGACCACGGCGAATCACCTGGAAACGGTCCTGACAGAGGAATATGAGACCATTATCCAGCTGGTGTTAAAGCAGGAGATCGATCCGGGCTCTGTCATGGTGCTGACTCCCAGAGAGGTGCTCTTTGAGGGCTCCAGAGTGTCGGCCCGCTCCGGGGACTTCGCGGAGCAGCGCTATCTTGCCTATGATACAAAAGGACTCATTGATTTCTATGATACTCCCTCGAAGGCCTTTCTTGCTGCTTATGAGGCATCGGGAAGCGCTGCCACGGAGCGGGGAGACTATATCTACCGCAGGACCTCCACAGCCGTGAAGAACCAGATCATGGCCATCAGACAGGTGGAATCCGAGGATCCCATGGCAGCCTGTCTGGATGCCATCCTGTCCTTTGAGGGCGGCACGGGAGACGCCGGGCTCTTACTGGAAAGAGGCAAGACCCCTGAGGAGATCCTGACAGAGGGCTTAAGCCATGCCAGAGTTTTAGACCTTACCGGCTGCCCATTAAAGGCGATGGAATACTTCCTGGATCAGGATATCCCTGTGATGGTCATAGCGGGGGAGGAAGCCCTGCTGCTTACAGGCTTTAACGAAACGGAATATGTGGTGCTGGATCCCCTGCGGGGGACCTTGGGAAAGCAGAAAAAAACCCTGCTGGAGACGCAGTTTGAGGAGACTGGGAACTGGTTCCTCACCTATGTCAGAACGCAGGGGTGAAGAGCAGCTGATCACCCTTGACATAGTTCACCTCTTTTGCTATTCTTCTTTCATCACAAATCAGACTGCTTCAGGCATCCGGCGGTTCCGCCAAAGATTCCACAAGAGTGATCGCAGGTATAGTGTTTAAAAAAGGAGACAATCCATTCTTGTTTTCGTTCTGCACGATTCCGATAAGATTTCTTCTGCCGTTGCAGCTTCTGCTTTTGTGAAGGAAAGCAAAGTTTTTGTTTCGGGAAGGAGGCTGCTATGGGCAGGAAAGACTCGGCAAGCAGAGCGTATTTCTCGGATCCGGATAGATTTGCGGATCTGGTAAACGGGATCTGTTTTGCGGGACGACAGGTGGTGAAGGGGGAGGATCTTTCGGATGTGGATCCGCATCCCGGGAAGCGGACGCGGGATGTTGTAAAGAAGGCATCATTTGGGATGAGCTTTGCCATCATCGGGGAGGAAAGCCAGGAAACGGTGGACTACGGACTCCCGGTCCGGATCATGGAGAGTGATCTTGCGGATTACAAAAGAGAGGTATCCCGGATCAGGAAGGAGACCGCGCGAAAGCTGAAGGAGAAAGATCAGTCTGTACAGGGCTTGAGCAATGGGGAGCGATTGTATCTGTTTCCGAAAAATGCTAGAATTGCACCAGTAGTAACGATCGTTTTGAGCAATGCAGAGCATTGGGATGGTCCGCGGGATCTGGCGGATATGCTTGAGCTTGATGGTCTGCCGGCGGATATGCTTTCGTATGTCAGTGGATATCACTTGAACATTGTAGAAATCCCGAAGCTGACGGAAGAGGATACAAAGCGGTTTCGGACGGATCTGAAGCAGGTACTGGATTTCATCAGGCTTCTACAGGACAGAGAGCAGTTAAAAAGATTATTGAGAGAGAACGATTCTTATCGTGAATTGGAACCTGAGGCATATGAGTTGATGAATGAATATGCCAATATGGAGAAGTTTGGAGTACGTGGGTCCGCAGAGGAAAGGGGGAAAAGGAGCATGAGAAACGCACTCGATGAAATTTTTGAAGAAGCTCGTGAAGAAGGCCTCAATGCAGGCCGTGAAGAGGGCCTTGAAAAGGGCCTTAAAGAGGGCCTTAAAGAGGGCCGTGAAGAAGGAATCACTGTTTTCATCCTGGACAAGATTGAAGACGGCATTGCGCCCGAGGTGATCAAGGAGCGTCTGATCAGGCGGTTTCATCTCGAAGAGGATCAGGCAGATCTATATCTGAAAAAGTATACATTGGCAGGAGATACGGCTGTTACGGCATAAGCTGAGAGAGGTGAGAGCTGCTGCGTTAATAATGAATCGGTACAGACAATGAAGATCCGGCGGTGGAGTATAATACTCCACCGCCGGATTTTTTTCACAAGTAATACGGAACCCGGACAAGGAAAACGGGGGTGTAAACTATTAAAAGATCGGGGAAAGATTGTGTGAAAAATTGCGGATTGCATTTAAAAAAGCACTGTGCTAAACTAATCGTCAGAAAAAGCATAGCATCTGCATGGAGCACCACCTCCATGCAGACGTGAAAAGTGCTTGGGGAAGCACTCTCACATGGCAAACGCCACGCTACGCTCGCATTCATTATACCGCAAAACAGGCTTCTATAGCAAGCAGATCGCCCCTTCCGGGCACACAGATCCTATGTTTTGCAGCGCACAAAAGCGCGCCGCGGTGTATGAAAGCGAACGCAGCAGAACAACTTGAATCTGACAGGAAATGCTTCCCCGCCATCGGCGGGGATTTTTTTTCCTCTTTTTGTGCGAAAGGCCGGAGAGCACAGGATCATGCGGACATGATCCCGCCTCCGGCGAAGAATGCACAGATCGGGTAGGGGGATAATATCCTCTGCCCGGTTACGTATCTGAAAAAAGAGGAAAACCTGAATGCAGAGGCAGGGTGTCGAGAGAAAGCTCAGGCACCCTGCCTTTTTATTTATAGATCGCAGGAACCGGCAAGATAGCCGGAAGCCCTGCAAACAGCACAATCGCAGACCAAAGCAACGAAGCCCCGCTGCATTCGGACGTCCCCAACCGAAGAAGTGGAGGCGCCGGACAAGGCGGCAAATGGCAGCTTCGCAGCCAGGGCGGCGACGGCTGAGTGGATGACAGCCATGCAGCCAATGGCAGTACAGCCGGGAAGTCGTACCGCGATGCAGCCCGGGAGCTTCTCAGCAGGAAATCTGCGGATAAGACAACACGAAAAGGAAGGAGAAAGAAATGGAAAAGAGTAGTATTAGCAAGAAGCGGTTCGGGCGCAGAGCTCTGGCATTGCTTCTGGCACTGCTGCTGACGATCCCGAACACAGGGACGTTAGGCCTCGGGTCATTTGAGTCGAAGGCGGCGGCTGCGATGGTAGTCTCCGGAACGGCCTCAATAAAGGTCGGAGATACCACCGAGCTGACGGCCACGTATGACGATAACGACGAAGATCAAAACCCGGGAACACCAGTTACGGATGCTGCGGAGACTGACTGGGTTTCCGCTACGA
>CAMNLO010000281.1 GCA_946543095.1 uncultured bacterium | reverse complement strand
TCTGCCGGCACGCTGATAACGAGTTATGTAAACCCATCTCTGTTCGAGCAATTCGAAGAGACGGGTTCTTCGTCAGGGGGGAAAAGCAAAGAAGGAGAGGAAGAGGGTGATGGGAAAAAGACCGCTTCAGAGGGGAAAGGCACTGCTTCCCCCGAAGGAGAAGGACTGGAGGGCGTAACGTTTCATGAAGTCGATGAGGACGAAGCCACGCTCCAGGCGATGCTGGGCAATTCCAAGGCCTTTGAGCTCGAGCCCTGGGAGGGGCTGAAGGTTTCCGCAGGGGAAAATGCCCTGGATCATGACAGGGATTTTCAGATCACGCGTCTGGACGATACAAAATATGACAGCCTCCAGGAGGAGTTCGAGGATGGAGGCGCGTTTTTACTGGATGCCTTTGACGTAAACGCCGGACTACAGGCAGATGAATATCTCCCCGGGTATTATGAGGTTTCAATGGATCTTTCGACCCTTGGAGTGCCGGAGGAGTTGTATCCGGAGGTGGTCCCCTTCCGTATGGATGATCAGGGAAATATCAACCTGTTTTCCGCTGAGCTGGAAGGGAGCACCCTGAAGTATAAATCCAGGCAGAACAGTGTGGACGGCTTTATCATTATCACCGCTGTGGTCATCGGCGGGATCGTCTATAAGGTATATGAGAGCAATCATGACGAGCATTATTTTAACGGAAAGATCCGGAGGGACATCAAAGGAAAAGGAAACTACCGGATCGTCTGGGCGGAGGAGGATTTCGGCGCGGTAACGGGTACGGACGCGGGAAGCTATATTTCCATCTCAGATGTGGAGAATGAAAAGGATCGCATCCAGGAAAAGATCAGAAAAGCCCATCCCCGGGTAGATCCTGCGGAGTATTTCGGCGGCAGGCAGGATGGAAAGACCTACGAGCAGGCCAAGGCGGAGCGCAGGGCAGTCATGCTTGAGGAATACAAGGAGGAGCTGGCAAACAGCGCTTTGATCAAGCAGTATAATGCCCAGCAGAAGGCAAATCCCTTTATCGAAGAGCTGGATACGGCCATGGAGAGGGCCTGGGAATTTGTAAGCGCCCAGGGGATCAGGATGCCCTCCTACTGCATCACACTCTATGTGGAGGCAAATGTGGACGGGTCTGACGCGGAGCAGCATCTCAGATATTTCTACAATCCCTGTATCGCCGTTTCTTTGGCGGCCACCCTGAACAAGGGGGGGACTGCCATGGAGGAGCTCCCCATCACCCTTGCCCACGAGCTGTTCCATGCCTGCCAGCATGAGTATTATACCGGAGAGGCGGTCGGTGTCGGGGCAAACCAGCGCCTGTTCGAAGCCCTGGCAGGAGCCCTGGAACCCGATGCATACAAGTATATGGACGGGAAGAAATGGTTTCCCACCATCGGCGGGCTGGATGTGGGAAAGGACTGGGAACAGCTTCTCACCTATATGACCACACGTACCTATGAGCATTTTTTAGTCCTTCATCCCAATGTGCAGAGTTCGAATCCCCAGGGGGCAGGCTATCTTCTGGCCTATCTCATTGAATATCTGAATAAGGTCTCCGGGAAAAAGTCCTTCCACACAATCCTGATGCATTACGCCTGCGGCAAGAGCCTTACGGAGACGTTGCAGGACGCCTATGGCCTGGACAGAGAGAATTTCCGCAATGTTTATCTGCATTTCCTGCGCTGGATGCGGAATAACAGGTGTCCGTCGGACGGCTATGAGGTGTCGGGGCCTCTGTCTGAATTGATCAAGCTGGAAAGTGTTCCGGCCTTTGAAAAGACGAAGTTCACAACCTCTTTGCCGATGGAGGCTGATCTTTATCTGCAGAAGGAGCTGGAGGGTGGTATTATGCCTTATCTGCATACCATTTCCATCAGCCGGGCGTCCAATGACAAGGATCATCCCAAGTCCCTGCTTGCTTTTCCCGTCAAAGCAGAGCAGGACGCCAGTTTTGAGCTGACCCCGAGAGGAGGGAGCTTCAGCACGATAAGGTCCTCGGACCCGACGGATCCCACCGCGTTTTTATTCCAGGACAGCGAAACATCATGGGTCAACCAGGATCTGATCGAGGTGGCGGATCCGGATCCCAACGGCGTCATAAACAACATTGTTTACGGATCGAAAAGCCTGATCTATGTCATGGTGCAGCCGGAGGCTCCCGACGTTTACACGGACGACACCTCTTTGTTCATCCAGAACAAGGGCTTCCCCGATATGCTGGCAAAGGAGCTGAAGGAGGAAGCGGAGGATGTGGCAGGCTTTGTGGGCGGCATCGAAGTCACACTGATCCGGGATGACGGAGAGAAGTTTGAGCTGGATCAGCTCTATGAGCCGAAGTACTGGGAGGAAGAGATCAAGCTTCCGAAGGATGATTATACGGAGGGTTATAACGGCCCCCTGGAGGCTCCCACATTCCAGGCGGAAGTCAGGGAGTGCATCATAACGGATGAGGAAAACTATTTTGGCCCGAAGTCAAAGCAGGATGATAACACCGATATCTACGGAATGTGGGATATCGAGGCGGATATGCCCAATTTCGGCTCCGGTGTGATCGACCAGTCCCTGTCACTACGTCCGCCTGAGGTGGAAGGCAATGACAAGGAATACTGGGAGGACTACAAGCAGGAGGTCACGGGTTCGACCTATAAGGGAACCATGTTCATCCAGCGGACTTCCGCTGCCGTATCGGGCGTTACGGACGCTTCCGGCGCAGTGGAGAAGCTTATGGCCACCATTGTCTATGAGCCCACCTCCTGGGCGCCCGAGAGCACTTCCGTGGAATTTGACGGAACCTATGACAGGGCGCGTCAGGTGATCACCATCACCCAGAAGGTGGACACCACTCTCTATGATGAACAGACCGCTGCCCTGATGAAGGCCTATATGCCCACTTTGCAGTTGTTTGTGGCGGAGGAGGGCGGAAAGCTTTCCTTCACGGGAAGCACCTCGATGAACAACAATGTCCTGAGCTATACCTATAATCTGAAGGGAACAAAGCAGCAATGAACGATGTGGGCAATATCGCCTACAGAAAGCTTGCTTCCTGCGGCGAATACCGCTTTGATCCCGAGGGAAAGACCTACTACAACGGGACGAAACTGTGGGGAAATGGATCAAGACCGATACAAAGACTGATAGTCAAAGAGCCGCCAAACCCCCGAACTAAGGGGATTGGCGGCTTGTAGCTTATATGCAAAAGTGTTGTATATTTATCCTACTGCAAAATTTTTTTTGATTATAGTTTGTGGCTAATTTTTCAGACATCCAATAGGAATAACATA
>CAMNLO010000280.1 GCA_946543095.1 uncultured bacterium | reverse complement strand
ACTGTCTGAGATACGTCTCCCCCAGCTCGCCCGCTCCATACAAAAGGATCCTGCTGCCCTCCGGAAGCTCCTTCAGCCAGTAGGGATCGATCCAGAACAGATTTCGGAACGAAAACCCCATCTGCGAATTGATCCCTTTGATCAAAAACTGCACCACATACAGCTCTGCCTGAAGCCTCATGGCATCCGTAAAGTGCGGATGCGTATACAGAGTCCTGAAATACTGATACACACGGTGCATGTTCAGCAGATAATCCGTATTCTCCTTGTGGAACATGGATGCAGGGTGTAAAACATAATGATAATATGCCTCATGCAGGATCACTGCCGTATCACATTCCAGAAGATAGGTGAGGCTTGTGATCTTATCCTCTGAAACCGTGATCCCATCGGGAATCTGAGGAAGGATCCTTCCCAGCAGTTTTCTCCTGAACAGCTTTGTACACAGGGAGCCGCTTAACCCTTTATCATGTTTTTGGAGCTCCAGGATAGCATGGTCCCTTAGGAGATCCATCCTCTCTGCCTGATACACTCCGGCCTCCACTGCATCAGCCGATACGGAGGAATACGCTCCCTCATGAATAAGATCCGTGGACACAAGATCCGCTTTCCCTGTGATCGCTGCCTGATAAAGCCGCCCATAAAACCGCGGTTCGATCCAGTCATCGCTGTCCACGAAGCCCACATATTCCCCGGAAGCCTTCGCCAGTCCTGCCTTCCTGCTGCTAACCAGCCCCCCGTTTCCCTTGTGGAGCACAAAGATCCTGGGATCTTTTTTTGAGTATGCTTCCAACAGCTCCCCGCTTTTATCAGTAGAGCCGTCATCCACACAGATCACTTCAATCTCCTGTAAGGTCTGGGAAAGAATGCTCTCCAGACATTTTTCAAGAAAGCGTTCCGTATTATAAACAGGCACGATCACAGACACTTTAACCATCTGTCATCCCTTTATCCTGCATCGGTTTCATGTCTTCCTCCACTCCGCGAAGACGCAGAAGCACCTCCTTGTAAACTTCTGAAAATCCGCCAGCTCCATATCCCTTACCACATTCCTGGGAATCCTGCAGGGGTCTCCCGTGCCCGCCAAACCGCCGGCCACCGTGGCGCTTTTCATAAAACCTGCCTGCCGCACAAGTTCTACCGTTCTGTTATCGAAATCTCCATAAGGATAAGAAAAGCTCACAATCCTCTTCCCTGTGAGCTCTTCCAGGAAAGCCTTTGATCCCATGATCTCCTCCCTCTGTAATTCCGGAAGAAGGGAAGGAAGAGCTGGATGGGAAACAGTGTGGGCACCTATGGAAACAAGGGGTTCCCCGGCCATTGCCTGGAGCTCCTCTTTTTTCAGGGAGCGGAGGCCATCGAAATCACTGCCCTGCAAAGCTCCGCTGCTTTTTTCAACGAACTCATCTCTTTCCCTGCTGTTCTCAAGCCTCGCCAACTCCCTTTGCCTATCATACGGCAGCATGGCTTTCAAGCGGCTGTGTTCCTTTAACAGCTGTATGCCCGGCTGCTTATTTATAACCAGAAAGAGCCGGTCCCACCAGAAGGCCTCCGGCGTCCCCAGGAGGCCCGTGCTGATAAAAAAGACAGCAGGCGCCCCATACCTTTTCAGGATCGGAAGAGCGTTTTGATAATTATCCGCATATCCGTCGTCAAAGCTGATCACGATGGACGGCTCCGAAACTCCGCTCCAATCCTCTTCGAAAGAAAGGATCGGATAGTGTTTTGAAAGCCACCGGATCTGTTCCTCAAAATGCTCCGGGGTCACCGTGATATGATAGGGATCTCTTTGGGAAGACGCTATCCTGTGATACAGCAACACATTCACATACTGGTTTGTGGGAAAGACATGTTCATAGCAGGTTTCTTTTTCAAGATCCTCCAGGAGTTCCTCACCCACGTAAAAATAGTCCTGTATACCGCAGCTCTCAAGGCTTTTCTCCATCGAGCCCCGATGCTTCCTCCCCACAGCCAGAATGACCCCTTCCTCTTTCGATATACAAGCTGTCTCCAGCCGCTCCACCATCCGGCCCAAGATCTTGCTCACCGCAGGATCCGGCTGAGTTACCAGGAAACGTCCTACCGGTATCCCCTGTTCTTCCAGATACACACATACCTCGCGCCCAAAGCGTCCAGCTCCGTAGATTGCGGTCTTATGGTAATTTCTGCAGAATTCTAACAGCCTGTTCATGATCATTATAGGACCGGAGGCCTTCCCTAATCCCGCTGAGCGCCGATTTTCTCGTCCCGCTCCTTTAGAAACCGCTCCATCACCGACGCCAGCCAGATGGACTCCTGCCTGGTCAACTTGAAATCATTCTCGCGATAACCGCTGACAGTGGACACAAAATCGCTGATCTCATAGCGTAAGCCGTCCCCCTGCATGCGGCTGAAATACTTTTCGTTCTTCGAGGGATCCTCATAGCAGATCTCAAATTCCGTGGTCTTCCACCAAGGAGCGTTCACCAGGATATATCCATTCGTGCCGGAGATCAAAAGCTGCCCGTCGGACTTTACCTTCAACCCCGTTTTGGAGGAAGCGATGCCTGTTTGATATTCAAAATATGCCCGGGTATAAACATCCACTCCGTTTTCCGCCGGAAAAAACACGAATCTCAGATCCCGGAAATCCTCCCCAAAAAGCTTCAGAATCGGAAGCAGCGTATAGCTGCCAAACTCCGTAAAGCTGCCACCGGAAACAGAATCCGACAGCTCTCTCAGTCCATCCTGGGTGAGCCGGGTGAAACAGGCCTCCACCTCTCTGATCTCCCCGATCAACCCGCTCCTGGCCATGCCCAAAAGCCTGATAAAGCCCGGCAGATAAGCGGTCTTAATGGCCTCCATCAGAACGAGTTTTTTTTCCTTCGCGATGTCGAACAGCTCCTTTGCTTCCTCCTCCTTTAAGGCCATTGGTTTTTCACACAAAACATGCTTTCCCTTGACAAGCGCCTGCTTAACATAGGAATAATGTGTGGCATGGGGAGAGGCTATATAAACCGCGTTAATCCTGTCTAAAAATCGTGTATAATCGTCCTCCGCAAAATCCAGCTCATATCGGGAAGCAAAGCGTTCCGCACTCTCCCTGTGGGGATTGAACACTCCCTCGACATGGATCCCGCTCACATATCTGGCCTCCGCTACATATCTGCCCGCGATCCTTCCGGAACCCACGATCCCCATCTGGATCAGCTGATAGGCCCTGGAGCGTTTTATGGTACTGGAAATCCCCTTTGTCCGCTCCAGATACACGACCTCGCAGTAGGGCTTCAGATAATCAAATTTGCCCAGCCAGTCCGA
>CAMNLO010000279.1 GCA_946543095.1 uncultured bacterium | reverse complement strand
GTCTCTTCCTATGCCGGAAAGCTGGCAGCATCCGCCGCCGCCATCGGGCAGGCGGGAGCAGACCCCCGGGAGGTCAGGGAGCTTCTGGAAGAAGTGCTGGAGGAGCTTGGGAAAATGCGGAAAGCCCTCGGCAGCTTAAAGGAAGCCGAGGAGAAGGCTGGAAAGATAGGAGACGCAAAAAAGCAGGCCTTCTATTACAAGGATAAGGTGGTGTCTGCCATGGAGGCCCTGCGGACCCCCGCGGACAGACTGGAAATGATCGTGGATAAAAATATGTGGCCCTTCCCCACCTACGGGGAGTTGTTGTTTGAAGTTTAACAAAGGAGGTATCTAATCATGAACGAAGGCATCGACATTCAGCAGAAGGCATTGCTGCTCCACTTCCAGCAGGATTTCCAGGAGCTGCGGGATATGCTTCAGGAGCTTGAACTGGCGGACGACGAGGAAGCCCCCGGGAACTCCCGCCTCCGGGACAGCGCCGTCTCCAAAACCGACTGCATGATCCAGCTCATCGACCAGATCCTGGCTCTGTGATCCCGCCTGTCAGGCTGTGAAGAGGGAGGCCCCGGAGGCACCCGCCTCCGGGACAGCGCTGTGTCCAAAACCGACGGCATGATCCGGCTCATCGACCGGATCCCGGCCTTGCAACCCGAATCCGGCGCGGGAAACGCCTTAATCAGCATTTCCCTAAGCCGTGGCCTGGCGCACCTCCCGGATGGCCTGGCGCACCGCCGGCACCGCCATCAGCGCCATGGTGAGCAGTCCCTCCGCGTAGATATAGGCGCCGTTGTACAGCACGGAATATACCACCGGGTTCATACCCTCCGGAGCGTATTCCGCAAAGAACACCACGCCTGAGATGACGGAGAAGAAGAATCTGCCGGTGATGCTGACCAGATAGCCGATCTGCAGCCCATGGGGCAGCTTCCGGAAAAAGCCGCACAGTCCCAGGGCTCCGAAGGCCAGGAAATAATCACAGACTACCTGCAGCGGGCTTAAGATGTAGGGATCCACGATCAACTGCAGCGCCCCGTAGGCGATGCTGGTGATGATCCCCGTGACGGGGCCGAAGAGGTAGCCCGCGAAGCAGATAAAAAACATGGAAAAGGGGGTCACGCTGCCTCCCATGGGCATATCCACCAGTTTGATATTGCTGGTGGCAAAGCCAAGGGCGATGCACATGGCCGCGTACATGAGATTCTGGGCATTCAAAAGGGAACTGTTTTTGGAATTGTTTTGCATATGCGCTCCTTTCGCCGGTATTATCCGGATCAAGTCCTGAGGGTTCGGATCTCCGTCTCAGCCGGCCCGCCCGGGCCAGCACCCCTGTTCTTTGGCTGGTCAAAGCCGGGCCCCCGCACCGATGCGCGGAGGCCCTTTTCTTTGAACCACTGAGATTCTACATCTCTTTTTTACATTTTGCAAGCGGTATGCCGCAGCTTCCTTGCCGCCGTGCTTCGGGGCAGGGAAAGCATTTATTTCACCTTGAACTGGGACATCAGGTTATGGAGCTGGTTGGACTGCTCCGAAAGCTCGCTGGAGACCGCGCTGGACTCTTCGGCAGTAGCGGAATTGCTCTGGATTACCTCCGAGATCTGTTCGATGCCCTGGTTGATCTCCCGCATGTTGTTGGCCTGGTTCATGGCCATTTCCCCGGACTCCCGCATCATCTCCGCCAGCTCGTTTACGGAATCCCCGATCTCATGGAGGGTAACCTGGGTCTCCGCCACAATGGCATTGCCGTTGTCGATCTCCGACAGGGCGGAGCTTACCAGGGCGTGGGTGCGGTGGACGGCCTCATTGGACTGCTGTGCCAGAGCCCCGATCTCCTGGGCCACCACGGCGAAGCCCTTCCCCGTGTCTCCGGCCCTGGCGGCTTCGATGGAGGCGTTCAGGGCAAGGAGCTTGGTCTGGGAGGAAATGGCCTCGATGCTGTTTGCCACCTCCTGGATCTCCTTGGAGGCGTTGGTGATCCGCTTCATGGCCTCTGTTACCTGATCCATCTTCTCGGCCCCGGCCTTTGCCACCTTCTGGGCCTCTACAGAGGTGGCTACGCCCTTGGCGCAGTCCTCCGCCATCTTCTCTGTCTGCTCTCTGACGGTGCTCACTGTAGCGGTAAGCTCCTCCACGGCCGCGGCCTGGTCTGTCGCCCCTTCTGCCAGCTCATTGGCTCCCTTGGACATGTTCATGGCCCCTTCGGAAACGCTGGCGGAGGCAGCCTTTACATTGTTCATGGTGTTGGAGAGCTTGTCCGTTATGGTGTTCATGGTGTCGCTGATGGGGCCGAAATGACCGTGATAAAGATCCGGGGTCCGGGTGCCCAGGCTGAAATTCCCCTCGGAGATCTCGTGAAGGGAGTCGGAAATATCCCCCACGATGTTTTTGGAGGCATTGGTGGAGCTTTCCAGATCCCTGGCCAGCACGTCGAACTCGTCCTTGGCGTGATAGCTGATGGCCACATCCAGATCCCCTCTGGCCATCTGCTCCGCGGCCTTCGCCACCTCCTCTACGGGAGACACCACGCATTTTGTCAGGGTCTTCTGGGCATTTTTCATAAAGATCACCAGGAGGACCGTCATGATGACGCTGATGACCATCATCACAGTCATGATGACGATGGTGAGGTCATAGGAGCTTGTGACCTCCTCCGTTACATTCGTGGTCATCTGTCTGGTGTCTTCTACTGTTTTCAAAACCTGGGGCCGCAGCTCATCCCGCATGACGGCGTAGATCTCATTGCCGTTGGAGAGACTCCCGTCCTCCAGCTCCTCAGACTCCGCGTACATGGCCGCCAGCTTGTCTGTGGTCGCTTCGATCTGGCTGATATCCGCGTCCAGGGCCTTGATCAGCTGCGTCTCCCCTCTGTAGGATCTCAGGTTCTTCAGATCCTCTTTCATATTGTTCAGCATGGTCTCATGGAATTCCACGATCTGCTCCTGCCTGGTCTCTGTCACATGGGTGGCAAGGGCCCACCAGGCGGATTTCCCCAGATTCTGATTGTGGATGCGCAAAAGCCCCTGGTGAGTATTCTGGTTATAATAGTTGTTGTACAGCTTGTGGTAGCCGAAGATCCCCACCGCGATGGAGATCACAAGGAGGCACAGTGCGATCCCCAGATAGACATAGATACGGTTAAAGGTGTGGGCGAATTTCTTTCCTACGTTTAACTCCAGCAGTTTCTGTTCGTCGAGTTTCACAAGATTCATGATATTCACTGCACTCCCTCCTGTCTTTTTGAAGCCTGACAACTTGCTGCAAACATATATGATGCTAGGGCCATAACCCTGATACACGGATCGCTC
>CAMNLO010000278.1 GCA_946543095.1 uncultured bacterium | reverse complement strand
CGATGCGTTGAATTATGCCGCACAGGTCGAAGAGATCAGGAAAAAGCACATCGAAGCAAACGATCTTACGGATCCTGCGGAGCTGCTGTCCGGATTCACGAAAAAAGACAAGCTGATCCCGGTCATCACTCTCTGCATCTGTTTCGACAAGGCAAAGTGGGATGCGCCGCGCTCCCTGTATGAGATGTTCGGAAAAGTAGATCCCCGGATCAGGCAGTATGTGGATGACTATAAACTGAACCTCATAACTCCGAGCGAGATCAAGGATTTTGGAAAATTTACATCAGAACTCGGCCTTCTCCTTGAATTCATTCAATATTCTGATGACAAAAAACGAATGAGTGATATAATGGAAACAAGGAAAGAATACCGGAGTGTTGATGTCAGAACCGTTGACCTGATCAATACGTATACTGCCGCAAACATTTCAACAAAAGCAGCGGACGAAGAAGGGAGAGTCAACATGTGTACAGCGTTTAAGGAAATCCGAGAAGATGCGCGTGCGGAAGGGCGTGCGGAAGGGCACACCGAGGGTCGTGCCGAGGAACGTGCGGAAATCATAGACTACATCAAAAAACAGCAGGCTTCAGGAGTATCCCCCGAGCAGATCCTGCAGTCGATCATAAAAATGCCGAATAAAAAGACACGGACCCGGCAAAGGAGAAAATAGTCTGTATTGTCCTTACAGACGTCATTACTTCGACTTTGATTATTACAAAAACACCTGATGTATTGAATGCATCAAAATATATCTGCGCTTTGAATCTTACTTCTTTGTCCCCTTATTGATTAGATTGGAAAGGGAACTGGCTCCCAGGGCTATCCCGGTCAAGGCTGCTCCGGCGGCAGCGGAAGCGCCTTTCTGCAGGTGGGGAGACAGCTTATCCCACCCGTCACTGATGGCGCCTGACGCGGCCCCGATTCCCTTTACAACAGTGGAACCCACCGTATTCTCAGGTTCCTCCGTCTGGGGGAGGGTATCGTATGCGGCAAAATCAATGACCTTATTCGTGACGTCATGGCGGAATACTTCCCGGACCCGGTCCGTTCCCATGGGATCAGATTCCAGGAAATGATCAGCGTTGACCATCGCGGCATTCAGATCCAGCCGGTTCACCTCGTTATAATTCTCATCCTTTTTTTCTACAAGATTGACCTTCAGCATGTCATACAGGATCCCCACCAGAAGGACCGTGTTGGAATAGACCCGCTCGTCCTGCTCCGTAAAGGTGCGGTAATCGGTCTTATGATCGGTGAGCACCATGGTCTTCAACCTCGAAAAATACTGGTCATACACCATATCAACAGCTTCCAGCGCACTCAGATAATTCGTGGCGGTATTGGCCAGTTCTTCGAGATAAAAGGAGACCTTGTTCACCTCGTCCGTCTCTCTCTGTACCTCATTTTTTGCCTCTTCGATCTTTGCTTTTAGGGTATTGCCGGTGATGTTGAAAATGATGCCTCCGATCATAAGGCCCACGCCGGCTGTGGCAGCTCCGAGCACCATGGAGCCCAGTGCCATCCCGCCGCCTCCCGCTGCGATCGCTCCTCCGCCAAGAGCAGCCAGCGTGGCGTTGGTGGCGGCAGCGCCGGATAATGAAGCGATGGCTGTTCCGGTGGAGGCAGTTCCTAGAGCCATGACAGCCGAGGTTGTGGCTCCGGCAGCGGCGAAGCCTCCAAAGGTTCCTGCGGCCACACCGCCCATGCCGCCTGCCACCACGGCAGCTCCTGTGGCCACGTTCTTCACGTCATCAAGGGATACTTCCGGCAGATGAAAGCCTTCCTTTATGATCTCTCCAAATTCCGGCCTGTTTTCAATCTGCTCTATCACATCGGAAAAGTCCTGAAAGCCCGACAGGATCCGTATCTCCTTTTCTCCCAGGCTGTCCATGGTCTGTGTGGCCAGGGCAAATCTGGTCTCGTAACGGTTGACGTTGCGGGAATGCTGATAATTCAAGGTCTTTTTATCCTCATTGCTCTCAACCATTTTCTTGGTGCCCTTGGCGGCGTTTACAACACCCGCCGATCCGGCGATGGCTGCTCCGGCAAGTAAGATCAAAGGCAGTGCCATACGAATTTCCCCCTATTTGAATACCAGTCTGCTGTTTTTGTCTGCCCAATGCTCCTTCAGGGACCTGTTCCCCCAGGGCGGCTCCTTGTTATTATCTCTGTAATACTGTAAAAGAAAACGGTTCATTTCTTCATCTGAACGGATCCGGGTCAATTCCGTGGAAAACCCGGAATAGAAATCCACCTGAGCCTTCAGATCCTCATAGTCTATCTTTGAAAGCTCAGCCGCCATATGCTCAAAGGCATCGGCGCTTTTCCGATAGAGCGCGATATTCCCGGTGATGGTCGGAATCTCGTTAAACTGCGCGATAAGGCTGCAGATCTGAGAATTCCTGTCCAGACTGAAGATCGTCACATAAGTGATCAGGGTGCTGATGAGAGTGGGCAGATACGCGACAAGGTCTGGGGCGAACTTTTCGATCACCTCGAACTTATCCACGGGTATCTTCTCGGATATCTTGGTGCCCAGGGCGAATGCGAAACCGGAAAGATAGAACTTCACTGCCGATTTGATCCGATCCCCAAGCTGCAGATACTCAGGATTGCAGACCAGCACTTCCGTGCCCTTGATCACTGCGGCATACCCCAGCTTGAAGCCTCCCAGCTCATCATACTCCACTTTTTCGAATACACTGTCCATCTCACGGAAAAGAGACTCTATTGCCGGGATCGTCTCCCGTTCACTGCCCAGGTATTGCAGCAGGACGTCCCTGACCATGGTGGGAATACTATTGATGAGTTCCTGGGCTGATTTCTTGAAATCCTTTCCCTGCAGCGCCTCTTCCAGGCTTCCATAAAGATCTTTACGATCTCACTGCTGATCCATCCACCCATGGCCTGCAGTTCAGGCGCCAGTCCACGATTCAGTGTATCAGCGTCAAGATCATGGATCATATCCGCGAAATGCATATAATAACTCATGTCCATCCGCGGATCATCAGACTCGGAACAGGACGCTTCAAATTCAAGGGTCTTCAGGTTGGCAAATACAGTGTCCCAGGTAAGATCCTCAAAGGCAAGCATCTCCTCCGGATCAAAACGCAGCTCTTTGAAAAACATCTCCGCAGTGTCAAAGGGATTAAACCGGCCGAGAATGCCTTCCATCATGTATTCCCCAAGAAACCCCAGCAGGTTTGTCAGGATCGGATTGTCGGGATTGATTCTGTAAAACGAATGTTGATATTCCAATATGGTATCTCCTCGTATAATAGTTTTATAAGTAATATTTCTACTCTGTTTCTCTCTTGG
>CAMNLO010000277.1 GCA_946543095.1 uncultured bacterium | reverse complement strand
CTGATCCGTATACTGCACAGCGGCATTCACCATGCTGTCATATTCCGCGGAGGCCTCGTCGATGGTGCTCTGGGCTCTCTGTGCAGCGTCGGTGATGACCATTTCCGCACGCTCATAGGCCTGCTTCATGATCTCGTTTTCGGAGACCAGTTTATCTGTCTCTATGCCGGTCTTGGTGATCAGCTCATCCGCCTTCTTTTTGGCGTCATTGATAATAGCTTCCCGCTTATCCTGGGCATCCTTTAAAATGGCTTCCTGATTGCTGACGATCTTGGCGCACTGCTTGATCTCCTCGGGGATCTTGGAACGCAGCTCGTGAATGTACTGGTCGATATCATCTTTTACCACAACGATCTTCGTGCTGGAAAAAGCCGCCAGCTTGCAGCTTTCGATATACTCCTCCAGCTCGTCCAGGATCTGTTCAATTCTGCTTGCCATGGTAATCTCCTGCTATAAACACTGTGGAAAAACTACGGGCAGCCATTGGATTGGCCTTTGCTCACTGTTTTTTCAAACTTATTTTTTACCAAATCCGCCACTTCTTTCGGCACGCATTTCGAGATGTCCCCTCCGAAGGAAGCGATCTCTCTCACCACAGAGGAGCTTAAGTAGGCGTATTTCAGATCGGTGGTTAAAAACACCGTATCCAGCGCTCTGCCGGAGAGTTCATAATTGGTCTGGGAGATCTGCAGTTCGTATTCGAAATCCGTTACCGCCCGCAGACCTCTGATGGATACGCGGATGCCCTTTTCCTTTGCGTAATCGATCAAAAGGCCCTGATAGAAATCCACGGACACATTGGGATAAGGCGAAACCGCATCACGAATCATTCTAACACGTTCTTCAATGGAAAACAATGGTGACTTGGCCGTGTTCACCATCACAAGGATCACCACCTCGTCGAAGAGCTTGGAGGCTCTCTCGATGATGTCCAGATGTCCGAAGGTGACAGGGTCGAAGCTGCCGGGATACACTGCTTTTTTCATGCCTGATGGTCAATCCTTAAAAACACGTGCTTATTGGTCTTGTAAAGCTTTTCTCTGGCTACGGTGTAGCCCAGTTCAGAAGCATAGGAGAAATCGGCGTTCCGCTCCTCCTCCACAATGAGGAGGGTGTCCTTCGACACATACTTTGCATTTGCAAAAAGCCTCAGGATCTCCTTATCATACCCCATCCCATAGGGTGGGTCAATGAAGATGATGTCCAGGTGCTTCTCATAGATCCTTGACACCGCCGAAAAAGCGTCTGCCTTCAGCACCACCGCTTTGTCTGCCAGTTTTGTGAACTGGAGATTTTTTCCGATGCAGGATAAGGCCTCCTTTTCATTCTCCACAAAGTAGGCTTTTCTTGCCCCCCGGCTTAAGGCTTCGATGCCGATGCCGCCGCTGCCGGAAAAGAAATCCGCAAAGCAGGACCCCGGGATCTCATTCTGCAGGATGTTGAAAAGGGTTTCCTTGATCTTATCCGATGTGGGCCGCGTTCCCTTTCCCGTGGGGGTTTTTAAGGGCATGGAGCGGCATTCTCCCGCTATGACTCTCATGATTTCAGACGGCTCCCTTTTCCGTCACGCATCTGCAGCCGCACTCTTTCGTATTCCAGGGGCTTGTCATGATAGAGGAAGGTGGAGCTGCCGTGCTCGTCCACTCCCAGGGGATTCAGATAATGCACCTCGCATAATGCATCCCCGTTCCCCAGCTTCATGCCCCGAACGCCCACGGAATTCTTTTTCATCTGCGGGATCTCGTCAATGGCAAACCGCAGCAGAAATCCGTTTTGGGACACCAAAAACAGCTGGATCTCCTCTGTCAGGGCCCTGACGGACAGTAAAGAATCTCCTTCCGCAAGCTTTGTGGCGGCCACAGTCCGCTTGCTCACATCGAACTCTCCTCCGTCCACCTGCTTCAGATTCGCCTTCTTTGTCACGAACAGAAGTCTGCAGAGATTCAGGCTCTTCTGGTCCGAGATATAAACGATCTCAGCCTTTGAAGAGTCGTAATTGGACACATTGTCCACAGGGACTCCCTTGTCCCTGAATTTTCCCATGGGCAGATCCTGGGCCTTGATGGTGTGCAGCTCCCCGGTGTCCGTAAAGAGGCAGATCTTCCCCGTGTTCTTAACGGGGACGCTGTAGAGGAATTCCGAATCCGCCGCCTCCCTGTTCCGGAGATAGGTGGCATCGTCGATGAGCTTGCAGTAGCCGAAGCGGTCCATGAGGAAATACACATCCATCTCCTCCGGTCCCTTTAATTCAAATACCGCTTCCTCCGCGTCTGTCAGCTCCGTCCGTCTTTCCCTGCCGAATTTTTTTTTCAGATCGTTCAGCTCCGACTCGATGACCTTAGTCATGGAATCCCGGCTTTCCAAAATGTCCTCGTATTTGAAGATCCTGGCCAGGGTCTCCTCATGCTGTTTCATTAACGCCTGGATCTCCAGACCGATCAGACGATAGAGGCGCATCTCCAGAATGGCATCCGCCTGTCTCTCGGTGAAATGCAGCTGCTCCGCCATGAGCCTGCTTTCCTTTGATTTAAACTGGATCCCGGTGGTGACGCCCTCCACCAGACAGTCCTTGGCCATGCTCCTGTCCCTGGAGCCCCGCAGGATCTCAATGATCAGATCGATGACATTGCAGGCCCGGATCAGGCCCTCCTGCACCTCTCTTTTTTCCTGCTCCTTTGCCAGAAGATTCGTGTATTTCCTGGTGTTGATCTCATACTGGAAATCCACGCAGGCTTTCAGGATGTCCCGAAGGCTTAAGGTCTCGGGCCTTCCCTCCCGGATGGCCAGCATATTGACGCCGAAGGTGTCCTCCAGACGGGTCTTTTTATACAGCAGGTTTTTGAAATTCTCCACATCCGCATCCCGTTTCAGTTCAATGACGATGCGGATCCCTTCCTTGGAGCTCTGGTTGGAGATGTCCACGATATCGTTTGTCAGCTTGTTTTCCGAAAGATCCGCCACATCCTGTAAGAATTTTCCGATGCCGGCGCCGATCATGGTGTAGGGGATCTCCGTGACCACAAGCTTGATATGGCCGCTCTTGCCCTTTTCCAGCTCCACCTTTCCTCTGATTCGAAGCTTTCCCTGGCCTGTTTCGTAGATGGAGCCAAGCTCGGAGCGGTTGATGACAATGCCTCCCGTGGGAAAATCCGGCCCCGGCAGATAGCGCATGAGCTGTTCCGTGGAGATCCCGGGATCCTCCATATAGGCCTTCATGGCGTCCACCACCTCGGAAAGATTGTGGGGCGGCGTGTTGGTGGCCATACCGACGGCGATGCCTTCCGAGCCGTTCACTAAGAAATTCGGGATCTTTACCGGCAG
>CAMNLO010000276.1 GCA_946543095.1 uncultured bacterium | reverse complement strand
TGTCAAAGTCTTTTTCCGGCGATTCTTCTTGCATAATGTTCCTGCAACATGTAAAATTATCCTATACGTCGGAAGGTTTCGTCCGACAAGCGGAAAGAGGAGGAAATATATGATAAAGAGAGGATCCGTTTTTGCGCTTATCCTGATCATGGTGATCAGTCTTTTCCAGCCGGCGGGCAGCCTGGCTTCCATTCAGGCGGCCTCCCCGAAGCTGAGCAAGACAAAGATCACGCTGAACGCAGGGAAGACAAAACAGCTGAAGGTAAAAAATGCCAAGGGCAAGGTCAAGTGGAGCACATCCAGCAAGAAAATTGCCACGGTCTCGAAAAAAGGCGTCGTGAAGGGTAAGAAAGAAGGAAAAGCTACCATCACAGCCAAGGTCTCCGGCAAAAAGCTGAAGTGCGTTGTAACGGTAAAAGCCGCCATCAGCGAAAAGACGCTGTCCCTTTATGTCGGGAAATCGAAAAAGCTGAAGGTGACCGGTGCCAGCAAAAAGGTAAAATGGAGCACCAGCAATAAAAAGGTGGCGACGGTCTCTAAAAAGGGCGTTGTGACGGCTAAAAAAGAAGGCAAGGCCACCATCAAAGCCAAATTCGGCAAAAAGAAGCTGTCCTGTAAAGTGACTGTGCAGAAGAAACCGACCAACGCTGCCATCAGCATTACATTCACCAACGGCGGGCAGAAAACATCCACGGATTCTGCCACCAAAAAGTCGACCACGTATGTGGAGACAACGGCCGATTCCCTCAAAATGACCGGCACGGTGAAGGTGACGGGTACGACCCTCACAAAAATGTCCTGGCAGTTAGTAGATTTCTCCGGGAAAGCAGCGGGCTCCGGCAGTCTGACGCCCGGCAGCACCTTCTCCTTTACGATCAAGCCGCCGGTAGGCGTATATACGGTAAAGGTCACTGCCTCCGATGATTTCGGCCACCAGGGGACCGGCAGTCTTTGTGTGGTGCGCACGGCGACCAGCAATACGCAGAGCCAGGCGGTCAAGAACGGGGACGACTCTGCTGCGGACAATCTTGCTGCCAATTTAGAAAAAGCATATAACAAAGAAGAAACCATCGGCGGCAAAAAGCAGATCTATACCCATATCATCGTCAGCCGAGACTCTGCGCTGGCCAAATTGATCTCGTCCGGTTCTTTAAAGACAGGGGATATTTATCGTCTGCCCCAGACCGATGCCCTCCCTACCGGCTACACGGGCCTGTTTGTTAAGACCATCAATCCTTCTGATTCGGAATTCCCCTCCTCCCAGTATGTGGAGGTCATATTCCGTGAGCCTTCCATCACAGAGCTGTATTCGGAAAGCGGAAGCATCGAGATCAACGCCGTAAAGACTTCTGATCCTATCGCCTTTGTTCTAGCCCCCGACGGCACGGACCTGATGGATCCGGACGCGGTAAGCGCCGTCCGCGCTTCCTCCAGCGGTACCTACAGTTCAAATTTCTTCCCCGAGGGCTTCCTGAAGGCCGTGGATGTGAAAGCATCGGTCAATAACGGAAAGGTTTCCGTCGGTCTGGAAATGAACGGCCTCATCGTCTACGATGATGACGGAAAAGCCTCCACCAAGGACCAGGTCACGCTGAGCGGATCCGTCGGCGTCAAGGATCTCACGGTCGATGAAAAGGTCGACTGGAGCTGGGGCAGTCTGAATCAGATCTATTTCCAGGAATCCTATACCAAGACGAGCAGCGCGCAGCTGGATTTCTACGCATCCAACGTGAACCTGAAAGACCTCGTCAAAAAGGCCAATAAAGGCTTCGACAATTCCGTCACCACCTTGGGAAAAACCAAGCTCTCCGGTGTCGATATGTCCGAGCGGCTTCTCCTGGGCTTCATCGGCATCAACCTGCAGGGCAAAGTTCCCGTAAAGGATATCAAAGGTCTCCAGGTGGCCAGCGTTGAGCCGCTGATCATCATCGCGCTGTACATGGATCTTAGCGGATCTCTTTCCATCGACAGTACCCTCAAAGTCGATTGTTCCTCCTACCACGAAAACGTCACCAATATTGTAAAGAACGGCTATAAGAACCCGAAGCACTACACCAATGCCTCCTATCAGTCCTCCGAGACCAAGGGCAACTACACCATCTACAAGGCGGAGCACACCTGGAAATCTTCCTCCCAGCACACCACGCCGGAGCCGGTGATCACCCTCTCCACCGAAGGGAAGGCCAGTATCAAGGCCGGACTGGGCGTTATGTGCGGCATTATGTTCGAAGGAATCATTCCACTGGATGCCTACGCTCAGGCATACGGCAAGGGCGAAGGCTCACTGAAAGGAACATTGGAGGTCCGCCCCACCACCACGCAGGAAGAAATGCGCCTGCGCACGGATATCCAGGCGGAAATCAATGTCCAGGTCGTCGGTGAAGCCGGCATCGAAGTTCGTGTCTGTCTCACCACCGAACTCCCCTTCCTGGGTGATTTTGATATCGGTACCAGCGCTTCACTAGAGAAGAAATTCCTGGATAAATCACTGATCATTCCCATGTATAACGCGGATGGCTATGTGTGGGGCACGCTGAGCCCGATCACCTATGATGAACAGGTCCTCACCGGCGCCACTCTCCGATTCTACGAAAAAGATGCCCTGAATGTGGAAAACGATGATGAGATCACCAAAGCACTGCTCTCTTCTAAGAAGGAGAACGTGAAAGCGACCACCAATAATAAAGGCTATTACCAGGCCAAGGGCCTGAAGCATTGTGATTATGTGCTGCTTATCGAGTGTCCGAATTACGAGTTCCTGATCGTGCCCAAGGTCTCCTTCAGCGGGGACACGACAACGGATTATCATCTGAAGCACATGCGGGATGAGAACTGGCTGGACATCTGCCAGCCCTCCGAATATAACAATGATCGGCATGACCTTTTCATTGGGGATGACCCGAACGGCAAGATGAGGATCTCCGGCGTGGATTATTATATCGGCTTCTTCCTGAACTCCGGAAATCAGGGAGATGGTGACACCGCCGATGCCATTTTCGATCTGGGAGGAAAATACCAGTCCCTGGACGTCCGGATCGGACATGTGGACACGTCCGAGAAACTGAATGCTGATCTGAACATCTACCTGGATGGCAGCGAGGAACCGAATCAGACCATCAAGCTGAGCTGCCAGACTTCCAGCAGCCGGTACACCATCAACCTGAACGGTGCCCAGACCGCCCGCTTCTCCCTGAAAAAGACAGAATGGGATAACTGGGACACCAGCAGCTACGGATTTGTAGAAGGCACCTGGACCACTTCCGACGGAACACCGCGGGGCACCGCTGTATTTGCGGACCCCTTCCGGGATGTAGATATGAACGCCAGCTGG
>CAMNLO010000275.1 GCA_946543095.1 uncultured bacterium | reverse complement strand
CGGCCGATCTCATCCTCGATGGTGTGGGCCACGGCGATGCCCCTGTCATCGATCACGATCTGGAAGGAGTTGTCTGCACCGGTGACCTGCTCCTTTGTGACGGTCCTGATCATGTCAAAGGTAATGTCCAGGGCCAGCACGCTTGCCCCGTCCTTTAAGGAAATGGCGAGGGTGGTCACGATGGTGTCCGTTTCCGCGTCCACATAGGGATCCACGATCACAAGAGTCTCCGGCTCCTTCACGGCATCGATGTACCAGGGACGCTCCGTGGGGACATAGTCCGCCCCGGGGATCCAGCCCGCCCCGTCATGGTATTGGCCTCTGATATACCCGTAGAGGCCGGAATAGGAAGGATCCACGGATTCCTGTATGCGGCGGGTCTCGTCCATCAGATATTTCTGGAAGGCGTAGTCGGAATAGCCGTTATCCAGCATCTGATCCAGATACTGCTTTTCCAGCTTTACAAGGCTTGAGCTGATGGTGAGATACCGGTCCAGCTTTTCCGCGGATTCCAGAGCGGTTTCTTCGCCGGTGAGGCGGATATTATCCTTCAGGGAGGAATACATGAGAGAATAGAAGCCTAGAATGATCCCGGTGAAAAACAGCAGGAGCAGAAGGCCCATGATGATGCTTCTGTAGCTGATCCTTTTTGTCACGTCATGGAGGTCGATGCTGCTCATCCGCTTCCTTTCGCGTTCGACAAACAACAGATCAAAGGATGCATTCATCATACTCCAATCCGCGGAAAAACTCAATATAAAGGGAAGGCTTGCGGCATTGTTTCCGACGGGTTATGATAAGTCATGAAACAACACAGGGACGAAAGTCCGCCATTTGGAAAGGGGTATCACAATGAGTGTGGATAATCTGAAACGGCTTCAGGCCATCGATATCATCGCAAGAGAAAATGTGAAGGTGTTTCTGGACACCCAGGACCGCATACAGGAGGAAGAGGAGCTCCACAGGCTGGTGCGGGAATCCATTGAAGGCCAGTATGTAAACCTGGACGGAGCCTTTGAACAGCAGGAGAAGGACGGCAGCCACCGCTTCTCCTCTGCGGCGAAGGTCACCGTTTCCGATAAACGGACCCTGGAGGCGGCAGGGGCTTACGCAGGGCAGAAGGTCTGCATCTTAAATTTCGCCAACGCCTTTCATGCGGGAGGCGGCGTAAAAAGCGGCGCCACCGCCCAAGAGGAATCCCTGTGCCGTATCAGCACCCTCTATGCGAACCTCACGGACAAGGCCATGCAGGATGCCTATTACCGCCGCCACGAGGCCATCTGCATGGACTATTTCGGCAACGACGACTGCATCTTCAGCCCGAAGGTCTGCGTGATCAAAACGGACACGGAGAAGCCGGAGCTTCTGGATCCAAAGGACCGCTATTTCGTGGATGTGATCACCTGCGCCGCTCCGGACTTAAGAGGGGTATCCAAGAGGGCCCTGAATCCCGACCGGGTCTTAAAGCTTTATAAAAAGCGGATCCGCGCCATTCTGGAGACCGCTAAGAAAGAGGGAGAGGATGTGCTGATCCTGGGAGCCTTCGGCTGCGGCGCCTTCCAGAACGATCCCGCCATCGTGGCGGAAGCCTTCCGGGACGTGCTGGCAGACTATCGGTTTGATTTTTCCGTGATCGAATTCGCCATCTGGTCCGGAGGCAGGGAGGACGGCAATATCGCCCCCTTCAGGAAAGCCTTTGAGGAGTAAGCCTCCGGAGATCGACGATGGAATTCAAACTGCATTCGGAATATCAGCCCACAGGGGATCAGCCCAGGGCCATCAAAGAGCTGGTGGAGGGCTTCCGGGCCGGCAATCAGTTCCAGACTCTGCTGGGTGTCACGGGCTCCGGCAAGACCTTCACCATGGCGAATGTCATCGCCGCGTTAAACAAGCCCACGCTGGTGATCTCCCATAACAAGACCCTGGCGGCCCAGCTCTACGGGGAGTTCAGGGAATTCTTCCCGGAAAACGCGGTGGAGTATTTCGTATCCTACTACGACTACTACCAGCCGGAGGCCTATGTGCCCAGCACGGACACCTATATCGCCAAGGACTCCGCCATCAACGACGAGATCGACAAGCTCAGACTTTCCGCCACGGCGTCTTTGACGGAGCGGAGGGATGTGGTGGTGGTGGCCTCCGTGTCCTGCATCTACGGCCTGGGCAGTCCTGACGAGTATCAGGGCATGCAGGTGAGCCTCAGACCCGGCATGGTGAAGGACAGGGACCAGGTGATCCGGGAGCTCATCGACATCCAGTACGACCGCAACGACAATGATGTGCAGCGGGGCACCTTCCGGGTCCGGGGGGACACACTGGAGATCTATCCCGCAGAGGGGGGCGAGCATCTGATCCGGGTGGAGTTTTTCGGAGATGAGATCGACAGGCTTTCCCTGGTGGATCCTCTCACCGGACAGGTGAACGCCACTCTCTCCCACAGGGCCATTTTCCCCGCCTCCCACTATGTGGTGGCGCCGGAAAAGATCAGGACCGCCTGTGTGAACATCGAGGCGGAGCTGAAGGAGCGGATCCGTTTTTTCCAGTCGGAGGACAAGCTGTTAGAGGCCCAGCGGATCTCGGAGCGCACGAATTTTGATATCGAGATGCTCCGGGAGACCGGCTTCTGCTCCGGCATCGAAAATTATTCCAGGCATTTGAACGGGCTGGAGCCGGGAGCTCCTCCCTACACGCTGATGGATTTCTTCAAGGATGATTACCTGATCATCGTGGACGAATCCCATATCACCATCCCCCAGATCGGCGGCATGTACAACGGGGACAGGGCCAGAAAGACCACTCTGGTGGACTATGGCTTCCGGCTGCCCTCGGCGCTGGACAACCGGCCCCTGAATTTTGAGGAATTCGAGAGTCATATCGACCAGATGCTCTTTGTGTCCGCCACTCCCAGCCAGTATGAAGCAGATCACGAGCTCTTAAGGACAGAGCAGATCATCCGTCCCACGGGGCTTCTGGATCCCGAGATCTTCGTGCGGCCGGTGGAGGGCCAGATCGACGATCTCATCACGGAGATCAAAAAGACCACGGAGCAGAAGAACAAGGTCCTGGTCACCACCCTCACCAAGCGGATGGCGGAGGACTTAACGGACTACTTAAGGGAAGTGGGGATCCGGGTGAAATACCTGCATTCGGACATCGACACTCTGGAGAGAGCCCAGATCATCCGGGATATGCGCCTGGATGTCTTCGATGTGCTGGTGGGGATCAATCTGTTAAGAGAGGGACTGGATATTCCGGAGATCGCCCTGGTGGCCATCCTGGATGCGGATAAGGAAGGGTTCCTCCGCTCCGAGACCTCTCTGATCCAGACCGTGGGAAGGGCCGCCAGAAATGTGGACGGCCA
>CAMNLO010000274.1 GCA_946543095.1 uncultured bacterium | reverse complement strand
TTCCGCATCGATCTCCCGGAACATCCTGCGGATCACATTCCCCTTGCCCTGCTGCCGCTCCCTGCGGACAATGGCTCCTGCCGAAGCGGCGTATTCCGCGGTCTTATCGGCGGAATTATTGTCATAGACATAGACAGCTGCCTCCGGCAGCGCCTTTTTTGCATCCACCACCACCTTCCCGATGGTCTGTTCTTCATTGTAACAGGGGATCAGTACCGCGATCTTATCCATGTTTACATAACTCCGTTTGACTTCTTTTTTGATGACATATTATACCACAGGGAGGCCAATATTCCAAAAACCGTAAGCAAGAGCCCGGCCGTAAAGCCTCTCGGGGTATACCGCATACGAACTTCATACTCCCCGGGGGGCACTGCCACCTGGGTAAACAGTCCCAGGGCGCTTTCGCTCTTTTCCCTGCCGCCCTCTGACAGAATGCTCCAGCACCTGGATTCCTCCGGGATCATGATGACCAGATAAGCTGCCTCCTTCCGGTCATGAGTGCCCCTGATCCGGAGCTCTCCCGCGGATTCCAGAAGGATCTCGGGGGCATTCCGCAAAAGCGTCTGTGCCGCCTCATGGAGCGCCCCGGGAGAATGGTACACATCTCCGGCCTCCGGACACAGTCCGTTCCACAGCGCATTCTCAATGACCTCGGGATCCTCGGAAGCATATTCCGGGGTGGTCACCTCTTTGATATGTCCCTGGGCATCTCCCGGGGCCAGAAACGCCAGAGGAAGCGCATCCGGATTCTGATACAGAACTCCCGAATAACCCTCCTCCCCGGGGATCTCCCCCAGCCTGATCCAGTGCTTTCTCGGAGTCTGCTCCGGCTTTAACAGGATATATTTCGCCCCGAACAGATCCTCCATGGCAGCATTGGCACCCTCCAGCTCATAGTTGAGCCAGGCCAGATTCCCGGGAAGGCCCGCGTGCTGCATATAGTTTCTGAGTTCCACCTTCTCATTGCTGGTGTAGGAGCTTAGAGAGGGAACATTCAGCATCCAGCCGGCATTCAGGGAATCCCCGGCGTCAAAAGCGATCCTGGCGCCGGTCTTTCTGACATCCTCCGGGATCAGCTCCACCGTTTTCTCCAGAAGCTCCAGATTCATTCTGTACTCCGCTAAGGAGCAATACGAAAGCTGCCCGAAGGAAAAGACCGCATTTGCAGACAGCTCTCCCAAAACCCACAGAATAAAGAGCAGCTGTAAGGGACGGCCCTTCAATACCGGCAGCGCATCGGCAGCTTCTCCCGCTATCAGCAGCACAAAGAAAACGTAGATAAATGCAAATCTTGTCTCGAAGCCCGCGGGATAGGCTCCCCCATGCCACAGCTGGTAGGGCCCCACACAGACCATGGAGGCTAAGAGGATGATCAGCAAAAGCCCGTAGCCGAGCTTCCTGTTCCACGGTGTTCTCCCAAAGAAAAACAGCAGTCCAAAGAGCAGGGGCAGCAGCCCGCAATAGATGAGCGGCGGCTGTACGCTCCCCAGCCATTCCCCCCGGAAGGTAAAGGGAAGCATGGGGGGAAAGAGCCACCACACCGGAAACCGCGGAGTCAGTTCCAGAAGATGGGAAAGGCTCACATATTCCAGCTTTGCGCCCCGAAGGCCCAGGATCCCGGGCAGCAACATGAAGGAAGACACAAGCCCTGCCAGAAGGGAGGCCATCGCGAAATGAAAACAGACGGAAACGCCAAAGGGCCGATCCGTTTCCCGCCTCAGAAACACCCCGTAGCTCAGGAAATAAAGCACCGAGGCGATACAGAGCATAAAACCGATGTAATACCCTGTGATCAAAGCCAGTGCAAGGCAGATCAGATACTTTTTCCTTTTCCCGGCGAAAAGCTCCTCGATCCCCTCCATCACCTGGGGCAGAAGGATAAATCCCGGGACCCACATGAATTTGTAGTGGTAGAGCAGGATGCAGGAGCATAAGGCATAACAGACGGAAAGGGGAAGTGCGGTGCTGTGTATTTTCTTCCGGAAAACACTGAAGCACGAAAGACCGGCAAGTCCCAGGGAAATGCAGGACAGGAGAAAAACCGCCCGGGGCATACTGTGGGCGTCAAAAAAATAAAAGACCAGCAGCAGGGGATTGGCCAGATAATAAGCCGTCATATCCGGCATGCTGCCCCCCATGACCTTTGCGTAAGAGTACAGCATGGATGCTCTTCCGTGGAGCGCCTCATGCAGGTAGGAATAAAAGGACACGAACTGGCCCTCCAGATCCACATCATGCCACAGCTTTTCCCCGAAGGGATAGACTCCCTGCATAAAGGAAGAAGCACCAAACAGAAGCACCGGCAGAAGAAAGGCCAGGGCATATCCCCCAAAGGAGTCTGAAAGGATCCTGAGATAAGGAGTGAGGCTGTGGTACAGCGCAGGCAGAAGGCCGAAATTCTTCCGGATAAAATGGTACCAGTCCCCCGCCGGCAGCCCCTTGGGGGATTCCTTTTTCCGAAGCCTTTCCCAAAAGCCCAGGGACTTATCTCTCCAGCTCCCCTCAACGGGATTGTCCTCGCAGTTTCCCACAAATCCGGAAGCCTGGACAAGCTCCACTCCGCCCCGGGAAAGGGTCAGTCCATAGTCGTAGTCCGCCATGGAATGCACATAGACAGGATCCGGCGGCCCGAAAGCCTTTAAAACCCCCAGGGGAAGCAAAACGCAATTGCCGTTGAAGGTGTCGATCTTCCGGCCGCAGCCCGGGGGGAGGGGCGCAAACCTGGCAAAATGCCGGGAGCGCAGGCCCACCGCGCCATAGCTCATCCTTCCCGCTGCATCGCAGGTACTTCCGACGACCACCCTGTTTTCCCCTGCTTTTTCCAGCAGCAAGGAGAGCGCCTCGGGAAAGAACACCACATCATCATTCACAAGAAGGCAATGGTCATAGTCTGCTTCATGCTCCAGGACATAGTTCAGCCCTTCCCTCATCCCGGCGTTCCAGAAGCAGTCCTCAGAGCAATGGAGAATGCGAATGTCCTGCGGCATTCCTTCCAGAGCCTGAGGAGTCCCGTCAGTGGAACCGGAATCTGCTATTATAAAATCTAATTTTGTGCCGCTTTTATGGGCGGACAGAGACTCCACGCAGGCAAGGGTCTTCTCCCTGCGGTTATGGCAGGTCATGACCACGGCGATCCTCGGATTATCCAAGATGCTCCTTCTTCCAGTAGGGACCGTATTCCACATTCCCCGCTTCCGCGGGGGTCTCCGCTTTGGAGGGATAGGTCCAGTATTCATTCACAAAAGGCTTCAGTTCAGGCACCACACCCTGGCCGGGAAAGCGGGAGCCGTCCCAGCGGGCTCCCAGGATTCCGAAGAGCAGCTGCAGCACCCCGCCCATATGAATGGCGGTCTTTCCCAGCTCC
>CAMNLO010000273.1 GCA_946543095.1 uncultured bacterium | reverse complement strand
CATCCTCAAGAGCCTTGATGGAGAACTCGGTACGATACTGAGCATCAACGTTCTCAGGGTCGCCTTCGATCATGATGTAATCGACCTTGCCGTTCTTGTTGAAGTCGATGGCATCGATACCCAGATCACGGATGATCTCGCCCTGGAAGGTACCGGACTGACGTGCATCGCAGCCCACATAGCACACGTTCCAGTTGTTGTCTGCCCATCTCTGCTCTTCTGCCGCATCGGGCTCACGGTTGATGTAAACCAGAGGGATGTTTGCGCCCACGACCTTATCGGTGATGGTGGCAGCGGAGGAGGAGTTCACGGGATTGATGATCAGCACGTCAACGCCGGCGGCGATGAAGTTGTCGATCTGTCCGGACTGGGTAGCCTGATCATTGGCACCGTCCTGGATGGTGATGTTCTCTTTGGCAAAGCCCTGAGCAATCAGGTAGCTTTCCAGCTCGTTGCGGAACAGGGTCATGAAGTTATCGGAGAACTGATAGATGCAGACACCGACCTTCTTGCTTGCCAGATCCCCGCCTGCCGCATCTGCCGCTGCGCCTGCCGCATCGGCTGCGCCTGCGCCTGCGTCTGCCGCGGGAGCTTCTGCCGTGTCAGCGGGTGCGCTTGTGGAAGCACCTGCGCCGGCGCCGGCACCGCCGCATCCCATTACGAGTGCTGCTACCATGGAAGTAGCAAGGATCATGCTTAAGATCTTTTTCTTCATTTCAAAAAACCTCCCTTATGATTTTGGATATCCCGAAAACCACTATGGCTTTCCTTGCATCCAAACGCATTATAAGGGAGGCATTCCTGAATGAACATAGAAAATTCTATGAATAATCTTGAATATTCTATGAATAATTTGTATACATTTTCCGATTCATAAAAAGATCAGGCTCACAAACCTGCACATCCAATACGCAAACAACAGAAACGGACGCATGATCGGAAGTGCTTTTGTGCAAATCTTCTGATTACTGCGCCGTTCCCTTATCAGCTCATCAATACGCTGCCCCTCATCTGGTCTCGCGGAAGAAGGAGGTGCCCAGGCTTGCCGGAGGCTGGGACTCCCTGGAATTCCGTAAGCTCACTGCCACCAAAACGATAATGGTCACCACATAGGGGATCATTTTGTACAGCTCCTTCACCGCCAGATTCATGCCGGAGGGGATATACATATGCAGGATGTATAAGCCGCCGAAGAGGAAGGATGCAAAAACTCCCACATTGGGACGCCACACCGTAAAGATCACCAGTGCGATGGCAAGCCAGCCTCTGTCGCCGAAGGCGTCCACGGACCAGATGCCGTTTACATAGTCCATGATGTAATACAGACCCCCAAGGCCGGCGATCATGGAACCCAGGCAGGTGGAAACATACTTGTACCGCTCCACATGGATCCCTGCGGCATCCGCTGTCACGGGATTCTCTCCCACTGCCCGAAGATGGAGGCCGATGCGGGTGTGCAGCAGCACATAGGAAGCAAGCAGCGCGATGCCGATGGCCAGATAAGCCAGAAATCCGTAAGAGAAAAACACATCCCCGATGGGAGTCCCCTCAGCAATGGGCAGAGAGGCGCTGAAATAGGAGCTGGTCCTGGAAAGGACGATGGCAGGCACATCAAGCCCCGAAAGCTTGATTAAAGAGCCACCGAAGAAATTGCCGAAGCCCACACCGAAGGTGGTGATGGCAAGGCCCGTCACATTCTGGTTTGCCCTTAAGGTCACAGTCAGAAAGCAGTACAAAAGCCCCAGGAACAGGGAGCCCATAAGGGAACTGACAAGCGGGATCATCACCGCCAGAAACCCGTTCATCTCCCCGGGACTCTGCTCATAGAAAAAAGCTCCGATGACACCGCAGATCGCCCCCATATACATGATGCCGGGGATCCCCAGATTTAAATTCCCGGACTTCTCCGTCAGGGTCTCACCGGTGGAACCGAAGAGCAGCGGCGTCCCCTGGATCACGGCTCTGGGAATAAACGTAATAAAATCAAACATGTTTACTCTCCTCTTTCTGTGCGCTTCTCATATGGATCTCATACTGGATGAAAAACTCGCTGCCGATGATGAAGAACAGGATCACGGCGGTGAGAATATCCGCAAAGGACTGGCTCAGGCCAAAATTCGTGGAGATCTGCCCCGCTCCCCGCTCCATGAAAGTCAGAAGGAAAATGGTAAAGATCATCCAGATGGGATTGAATTTCGCAAGCCAAGAGACCATGACGCCGGTAAAGCCTCTGCCTGCGGTGATGGTGGTGGTCAGGGTGTGCTCCGTTCCGGAAACCAGAAGCATTCCCGTCAGGCCGCAGACAGCCCCGGATAAGAGCATGGTCCTGATGATGACCTGCTCCACCTTGATCCCCACATATCTGGCGGTGGGCTCGCTCTCTCCCACCACCGTGATCTCATAGCCGTGCTTTGTGTAGGTCAGATACAAATACATGAACACACAGACCACCACGGAGATCAGAATGTTCAGAAGATACTTCTGCCCGAAGAGCACCGGCAGCCAGCCTGCCATGGAATTCTGATTGATGATGCCGATCTGTCCCGCTCCCTTTGGCACCTCCCAGATGATGATGAAGAAGGCCACCAGCTGGATGGCGATGTAGTTCATCATCAGCGTGAACAGTGTCTCATTGGTGTTCCAGTGCGCTTTGAAAAAAGCCGGGATCCCGCCCCAGGCCGCTCCTGCCAGGATACTGGTGGCCAGCATGAGAAGGATCAGCAGCGCTTCCGGGAGCTTCCCTCCCAGACAGATCATGCAGGCGGCGGCCGCAAGACCTCCCACCAGCATCTGTCCCTCCCCTCCGATGTTCCAGAATCGCATCCGGAAGGCCGGGGTCAGTGCCAGGGAGACACAGAGCAGCATCGCGGAATTCTGCAGAAACATCCAGATCCTGCGGCTGGAACCGAAGGCTCCGTCAAATAAAGTGGCGTAGATCATCAGGGGATTTTCACCGGTGACAAACATGGTGATCACGGCGCAGAAAACCAGAGCCAGAACCAACGCCGTGCCGCGGATCATCCAGCCCTTGTACCAGGGGATCACCCCTCTTTTGGTAATATGAAATAAAGGAGCGGTGCTCTTATGCTCATTCATGCACGTCACCTCCCATTCTGGTCATCATCAGTCCCACCTGTCTTTTATCCGCTGTTCTGCCGTCCAGGATGCCGCTGACCTTCCCGTCGCAGAGCACAAGGATCCGGTCCGACAAGGCAATGAGCACATCCAGGTCCTCTCCCACGTAGATCACAGCCACATTATCCTGCTTCTGCCAGTTGATCAGAGAATAGATCTTGTAGGAGGAATTGATATCCAGTCCCCGTACCGCGTAGGCCGTAAGCAAAACTCTCGGGGTAGAGGAGATTTCCCTGCCCACCAGGACCTTCTGCACAT
>CAMNLO010000272.1 GCA_946543095.1 uncultured bacterium | reverse complement strand
TCTCGGGGGATGTATGCAGCACGCTGTAGACCATCAAGATGGGCGGCTTGTTCTCCCGTTATCATGATGAGGCGTCGGATAAGGACTACTACGCATGTATCATTCAGGATGCCACCGCCTGCTGCTCCCAGGGGATCGAGTTTGAACTGCCGGAGGGGTACAGCTATCCCGAGGATTTCCCGGAGGAGGGCGGGGAGATCTGCGTGGTGGGGGTCTTCGACACCTACCGGGAGGGGGAATACACCTACTGCACCTTGCGGGAGGGTAGGCTCGTGGAGCTCTGAGCCGTTGACTTTGTTCTCTCATCTTTGTCATAGCTTGTTTCATATGGGAAAGGGCAGGAGCGGGCAGCTCCGGTACCGCAGCACTCCGTGTGTTTGCCCCTGCCCTGTATCTATGTTAAAATGACCTAAATTCTCATATCAGACAACACGGAACTCAATCGCCCCGGATAACAAAACCGGGCCCAATGAGGAATCAAGGAAATGAAAGCGGTACAGATCACAGAACCGGAGCAGCTCCGTGTCATCGACATGGAAATGCCCCGGGTGAACGAGACAGACAATGTGCTGGTCAAAATGAAGGCAGTGGGCTTATGCGGCTCAGACGTGGGCATTTATCACGGTACCAACGCCGCTGCCACCTACCCCCGCATTTTCGGCCATGAGATCGTGGGGGAAGTGGTGGAAACAGCCCCCGGGGCCCAGAAGGTCAAAGTGGGGGACAGGGTCATCATCGACCAGGTGGTATCCTGCGGCCATTGCTATGCCTGCAGGAAGGGAAGGCCGAATGTATGCCGGGACGTGAAGGTCCGGGGGGTCCATATCGACGGGGGGATGCGGGAGTACATCGCCGTGCCGGAGAAAGACTGTTATCTTTTGCCGGAGGGCCTCCGTTACGAGGACGCGGTGCTGATCGAGCCCACCACCATTGCGATCCAGGCCTGTTCACGGGCACAGCTGACCAAAGAGGACGAGGTGCTGATCCTGGCCTCCGGAGCTTTGGGCAGCAGGATGCTTTCCATCGCCAGATTATCCGGCGCCAGGATCATTGTGGCGGATCTGGTGGAGGAAAAGCTGAAGGATGCGCTGAAAAACGGAGCGGATGCCGTGGTGAACATCGAACGTGAGGATCTCTTCTCCCGGATGAAGGAGCTGACCACGGAGGGCTATGGTCCCACTCTTTCCATTGACTGCGCCTGCGCGAAGACCTCCCTGATGACCTTATTAAAGGTCACGGGAAACGCGGGCAGGGTCATGACCATGGGCTTTTCCGTGGATCCCACCGAGGTGAACCAGTTTCTCATCACCTCCAAGGAGCTGGATGTCAGAGGCTCCCGGCTGCAGAACAGGAAATTTGGAGAGGCCCTGGAGCTTGTCAGGGAGGGGAAGGTGGATCTGGATCACAAGATCTCCCATACCTGGCACTTTACGGAAGCGCAGAAGGCCTTTGATTTCAACGACACTCATGATCCTTCCATTCGGAAGATCGTTTTCACATTTGAAGAATAAAGAAAGACTACCACAATGAAAGAGTTTGATGTATTGGTGATCGGCGGCGGCGTGGTGGGAAGCGCCATTGCCAGGGAGCTGTCGAAATACCGTGTGACCATCGGCGTTCTGGAGAAGAATCCGGATATCATCAATGAGACCAGCGGAAGGAATTCCGCAGTGATCCACGGCGGTTTTGCCTATGATACCGGGTCTTTAAAGGCAAGGCTCTGCCTGCAGGGCAACAGGGGCATGACAAAGCTCTCCGAGGATCTGGACTTTACCTTTCTGCGCTGCGGGAAGGTCCTGGTGGGGCAGACGGAGGAGGAATATGCCTCTCTGGAAAGGACGCTGGCCCAGGGAAAGCGCAACGGCGTGGACACGCTGGAACTGATCGATGAAAAGAGGCTCCACGAGCTGGTGCCCATGGCGGTGGGGAAATTTGCCATGTTTTCGAAGGATTCCGGCATTGTAGATCCCTTCGGCTACACAGTGGCCCTGGCGGAAAACGCGGTGCAAAACGGGGCACGGTATTTTCTGAGGACGGAGGTCACCGGGATCCGCCGGGAAGGTGATACCTGGGCCATCTCTACCAACAGAGGAGAGTATAAGGCGAAATGGGTGGTGAACGCAGCGGGGCTTTGCTGCGGAAAGATCTCCGATATGCTGGGGATCAAGGGCTATAAGGTCATCGGCTCCAAGGGAGATTACATCATCCTGGACAAGCGCACTGGGCCGCTTCTGCCCATGCCTGTGTATCCTGTGCCCTCCAACACCTATATGGGGATCCATGTGACCAACACCGTGGACGGGAATGTGATCATCGGACCCAATGCGGAAACAGTGGAGGACTTCACTTATTACGGGGTTCCTCAGCGGAACATGGATTACCTGGCAAAGAGCGCCTCGGACATCTGGCCCTGCATCCGGAAGGAGGACATGATCCGCAACTATTCCGGGATCCTGCCGAAATGGGTGGATGAGCAGGGGGTGATCCAGGATTTCAAGATCGAGGTCAAAGAGGAGCTGGCTCCCAACGCCTTGAATCTCGTGGGGATCGAATCTCCCGGACTCACGGCGGCGGTTCCCATTGCGGAATACGCTGTGGCCCTGATGCAGGAGCATGGCTTTGCTCCGGAGAAGAACGAGGACTTTGATCCCGTCAGAAAAGGGATCCGCAGATTCGATAAACTCTCCGATGAGGAGAGAGAAGAACTGGTGAAGCAGGATCCGGACTACGGAGAACTGATCTGCCGCTGTGAAAAGGTGACCAAGGCGGAGATTTTGCAGGCGATACGGAATCCTCTGGGCGTAAACACCATGACCGGCATCAAATACCGTACCAGGGCCATGATGGGCCGCTGCCAGGGAGGATACTGCCAGATGCGGATCGAAAAGCTTCTGGAGGAGGAGCTGTCCCTGAAGCCGGAGGAGATCCTGTATGAAAGGGAAGGCTCCTGGGTGCTGCAGGGGAAATTGAGATAAGCGCAAAGCCGGGACGCGAGTGTTCTCCATGGAGCATGAAGCGGTGCGAAACGACGTAACAATGCGGAATGGAGGCAGCACAGGGAAAGCTGAGTATTTGCGGCGCCTGTGCGAAATAATCCTATAGTGATGATTGTGGACGGAAAGAGAGATCGGATGGAAACACATTCTGCTGTGATCATTGGCGGGGGCCCTGCGGGGCTTGCAGCCGCCGTAAGATTGAGGGAACTGGGAGTGGAGGATGTCCTGGTGCTGGAGCGGGAGGCCTCCCTGGGGGGCATCCTGCGGCAGTGCATCCATGACGGCTTCGGGCTGCTGCGGTTCAGGGAGTCCCTGTCAGGCCCCGAATATGCGGCGCGTTTCATTAGCAGGGTAAAGGAGCTGGGGATCGCGTACAGGACCGGAGAGAGCGTTATTTCCCTG
>CAMNLO010000271.1 GCA_946543095.1 uncultured bacterium | reverse complement strand
CCGGGAGGAGATCACAAAGCGCATGATGGTGAACCCGAATATCATTGATCCCTCCGTTCCCATCGGGAAAAATGACACGGAAAATGTGGAGCGGGAGCGTTTCGGCGAGCCTGTAACGCCGCCCTACGAGATCCCTTATCACACGGACATCATGGCGAAGCTCCACGGCATCGACTTAGACGCTGCCGGCCGGGTGGCCGGAAACGGCTTCTATTATCTCATGGGGGATGTGGCCAGGCTCCATTCCGCCATCCTTTCCTACGCCAGGGATTTCATGATCGGCCGGGGCTTTACCTACTGCATTCCCCCCTTCATGATCCGCTCCGCAGTGGTGGACGGGGTTATGAGCTTTGCGGAAATGGATTCCATGATGTATAAGATCGAGGGGGAAGATCTTTATCTGATCGGAACCTCCGAGCATTCTATGATCGGCAAATTCATCGACACCATCACGCCGGAGGCCGAGCTGCCCAAGACCCTGACCAGCTATTCTCCCTGCTTCCGAAAGGAGAAGGGGGCCCACGGCATCGAGGAAAGAGGCGTATACCGTATCCATCAGTTTGAGAAGCAGGAGATGATCGTGGTCTGCAAGCCTGAGGATTCTCCCATGTGGTTTGACAGGCTGTGGAAGAACACTGTGGACTTTTTCAGGACTCTGGATATTCCGGTGCGGACTCTGGAGTGCTGCTCCGGGGATCTGGCGGACTTAAAGGTCAAATCCGTGGATGTGGAAGCATGGTCCCCGAGACAGCAGAAGTACTTTGAGGTGGGCAGCTGCTCAAATCTGGGAGACGCCCAGGCGAGGAGGCTTCGGATCCGTATCCAGGGCGAAGGGAAGGAGAAGTACTTTGCCCATACCCTGAACAACACCTGCGTGGCGCCGCCCAGAATGCTGATCGCGTTTCTGGAGAACAATCTGCAGGAGGACGGCAGTGTCCGTCTGCCGGAGGTGATCCGCAGCTATATGGGCGGATTGGACGTATTAAAGCCATAACCGGAGTATCACCATTATGTGCAATACGTCCAACGGACGTATTAAACCCATAACCGGAGTTCTCCCGGTATCGGAGGTATTTTGACACACGCATTTTTACGCGCGGTAGGCTTTAAAAAGGCTCCCGGACGAAAAGAACTGAAAGCAATGTTCTCCCATGCGGTGCTGCATCCGAAAAAACGGCAGTACGGCACGGAGGAGGACGGAAGCGTTGCCGCGGATTTCTCCCTGGAGCTGGGGAAACGCATCGGGATCACGGTCTGCGGCTCCTTTGACCCGGATCATTCGGATTCCTTTATCCCGGAGTTTTACTACCCCTATCTGGAGAGCACCAGCATCAGCACCACCGAGGAGCTCTCCGCGGAGGGCCACGCCGCCACCATGAGCTTTGCCGGGGTCTGCGATGATCTGCGCCTTGGGGTGACCCTGATCTTCTATCTGCAGAACCGGATCCCCTATATCAGACTTCTGGCTCTGGATCAGGAGATTCCCAAAGGGACCCCTGCCTGTCTCTCCGCCCTGGCGAAGGAGGGCAGTATCCTGATGCCCATTTACAAGGACAAGCAGGACAGAGCCCGCAGCAGGAAGGAGGATCGGCATCACAGGGAGCGGCTGATCGCTGCGCGCAACGGAGACGAGGATGCCATTGAGGATCTGACCATCGAGGATATGGACATCTACACTGCCATTTCCAGAAAGATCCGCACAGAGGATGTGTACACCATTGTGGATACGTACTTTATGCCCTACGGCGTGGAGTGTGACCAGTATTCCATCATGGGGGAGATCAAATCCGTGGAGGGGACGAAAAACGTGATCTCAGGGGAGGAGGTCTGGCTGATGCGCCTTTCCTGCAATGATATGGAGTTTGACCTTTGCATCAACAGGGAGGATCTTTACGGGGAACCGAAGCCGGGGCGCCGCTTTAAAGGGATCGTGTGGATGCAGGGAATGATAAAGCTGCCGGACTGAGGACCGGGCAGCGGCTTATACCTTCCTGCGGCCCGGCAGACGTATCAGAAGCCTGATCACAAAGGACACTGCAAGGGAAACCAGAAAGACCTCTGTCATCAGACCAAGCTGGAAGATGATCGTGTCCTTTACGGGATCCCCGGTCACATCCTCAAGGAAAACGTAGAGATCGTGGTTATTCAGATAGCTGATGACCATGAAGTGGACAATATAGATCAGAAAGGTCAGATCCGCTGTTTCCAGAATGATCCGCCTTCCCCATTCGGAGCCCTTCGCTTCTCCGAGACTCCCAAGGACCATGAAGAACAGACCGGTGACGGAAAGGAGTCCGAAGCTGGTGTACCAGTAGACGGGCTCATCCCCTTTCCCAAGCCAGTAGGAAAAATACAGCCAGGGGACCCGGACTGCCAGGGTTAAGAAGAACATTGCCGCGCCTATCCGGGCGTATTTACGGTTTCCAAGGATCTCTTCCTTCCATTCTGCAAGGATGCTTCCTGCCAGAACGAAGATCCCTGCGGCCACGGCTGCCGGAAAGGAGTGATGGGAAAAGTCACACAGTTCATTGTAGGTATAGTCATTCACCGCCAGGAGTCCCAGAAGGCAGAACCAGGCGATCACAGCATTCTTTTTATTCCCCCTCCAGAGCTTTTGCAATCCGGCAAGTGCCGGAAACAGCAGGATCACAATTGCATAAACATACAGATACCAGAGATGTCCGCCGTAGTCCACCCGGTTCTGCCAGCGGAACAGGGAGCGGGTGATCATGGTCCTGTAGTCGTCAAAGGTGTGGGACATGCTTGTCAAAAGGGATTTTCCATCGATCAGAAAGCCTGCGAAATAGAATGAGAACATGGTATAGACAAACAGGGGAAGCAGTATCCGAAAAGCCATTTTTTTCAACCGCTGAGGATAGTTTTCCTCCCTGTCAAAGGAAAAGAATCCGAGAATGAACCAGAAGATCGCCACGCCGTTCCCGAAAAGACAGGAAAAGAACAGGCGGATCCAGGCCGGATGGCCGTCGATCATATCGCCCAGCCGGATGTGGGCACCGATCACGATCAGACACCCCAGAATCCGCAGCACCTCTATAGATAATAGCCGATCACTTTTTTTATCGTTCATATACATTCCCAAGCTTTTGCTGATCTCATCAATTGTTCCATCCACACTTGAACAGGTATGGCATCAGCCTGCTCCGTTGCCTCGTCGACAGACGGACATCGCTCTGCAAATGACCTGCACCAGTCACATTATATATATGTATTGGCAGGTAGTAAAGAAACTCTATTTCGGAGAGATGCATATTTTGGAGCTGTCTGCGGAATCCTTTACGAGATTGCAGCTCCGACTTGCCAGAGACGTGGATTTGTAGTATACATCTAACTTTAACAGCTTTAAAAGAGAAAAGCCGCAGAACCCCCGATAATCACTGGGGGTTTGCGGCTTTTATGTTTGCACGCCCATGTAGCGTC